>JAHECQ010000003.1 GCA_024641625.1 Acidimicrobiales bacterium
GGTGCCGGTGGTCGCCTCGGCCGTCGGAGGTCTGCTCACCCTGGTGGAGCACGGGCGGTCCGGGTATCTGGTCGACAGTCGCAATCCAGATGACTACGCCGCATGGATCGATGCAATACTTGCCGATCCGGTGTTGGCGCGTCGGTTGTCGGTCTCGGCCGCCGGAAGGGCTCGGACCTACACTTGGTCGACCTCGGCCGCCCGTCTGCGTCGTCTGTACGACGACCTGTCGGCCATCGATCTGGTGCGTTGCGGCGAGTCGACGGCCATGACCGGTAGCCCAACCGTCTCGTGATCCTGCCATGACCACGCCGTCATCTCCCGAACAGATCGAGGCGCTCGGTGGCCGGATCGACGCTTGGCTCGGCGATCAGCTGGCCGAGAATCCCGTGGTTGCGGCCGTCGAGCGGGATCTGGACGGCCCCCGGTCGTGGTTCGTGCGTCTGTTGGGGCAGGAGAAGGATGTCTTCACCATTCGTCTCCATCTCGACCAGCGCACGCTTGCCTATGAGACGTACGTCATGCCTGCTCCGGAGGAGAATCACGCCGCGTTCTACGAGCATCTCCTTCGGCGAAACTCCCGTTTGTACGGCGCTGCGTTCGGTATCGGTGAGGAGGATGCAGTCTTTCTCCAGGGTCGAGTCGACCATCGGCTACTCGATGCGGACGAGTTCGATCGGATCCTTGGATCGATGTACGCCTGGGTCGAACAGTTCTTCGGGCCTGCCCTGCGAATTGGATTTGCGTCTAAATTTCACTAACAGCGGTTGTTTACCTTTATTGCCGGTATAGCCTCAGGGTTCGGGTGTGGCTGGACGCCGATGGTTTCGGGGAAGAACGTTGGCGTTCAGCCCATCCGGCGATCGCCTCGGCACGCCCACCGTGTAGGTTGCGCACATGAGACTCCAGCTGGTTGGTGGGGGACGGATGGGTCAAGCCCTGGCGGGCGGCCTGCTTTCCTCCGGTTGGCTTCGGCCCGGTGAACTCGCCATCGTCGAGATCGTGCCCGAGCTGCGGGCCGAACTCGAACAACGATTCCCCGACACGGTCGTGTCGGCCGAGCACCTGCCCGAGGTCGACACCATCCTGGCGGTGAAGCCTTGGTCGATCGCCGAGGTCGCCGGTCAGCTGGTGCGTCCCGCTCGAGTGCTCTCGATTGCCGCCGGTGTCACCATTGCGGCGCTGGAGGCGGCGCTTCCTCCGGGAACCCCCGTGATCCGTGCCATGCCCAATACGCCGGCGCTCCTCGGCGTCGGCGCCTCGGCATTGGCGGGGTCGTCTGCGGCGTCGGTTGATGACATTGTCTGGGCGACCGAGATCCTGGGCGCGGTGGGTGAGGTCGTCGAAGTGACCGAAGCGCAGCTCGATGCCGTCACGGGCCTCTCGGGCTCGGGACCTGCCTATTTCTTCCTCCTGGGCGAGGCGATGGCCGACGCAGGAGTGGGCGTCGGGCTGCCCCGGGCCACCGCAGAGCTGCTCGCCTACCAAACGATGCTCGGGTCGGCCCGCATGCTGCTCGAGTCGGGCGAGCCTGCTGCGGTGCTTCGCTCCGGTGTCACGACCCCGGCGGGAACCACGGCCGCAGGCACAGCCGAGCTCGAGCGTCACGGCGCGCGGGCTGCGTTGATTGCTGCGGTTCAAGCGGCGACCGATCGCTCCCGGGAACTCGGCCGGCCCGCGAGCTGAACCCGTGGCAAACCGTTTCGACACCATCTCCTTCTTGTCCGACTACGGGTTGGACGACGAATTCGTCGGCTTGGTCAAGTCGGTCATCCGCACGGTGTCGCCCACAACCGCCGTCATCGACATCACCCACAACATCGAACCCCACGATGTTCGGGCCGGAGGTCTGGCGCTCGCCCGTTCGGTCCAGTATCTCGCCCCGGGCGTTGTGCTGGCCGTGGTCGACCCCGGCGTGGGCACCGAGCGACAGCCCGTCATGATCGAGGTCGCCGACGGCGCTGCGTATCTGGTGGGCCCCGACAACGGCCTGCTCGCCCCTGCGGTCTCGATGGTCGGTGGAGCCACGGGCGCATTCGTGCTCGACAACACCGACTACCACCTTCCTGCGCCCGGCCCCACATTCCATGGTCGCGACATCTTCGCCCCCGTTGCCGCACATCTCTGCAACGGGGTGCCACCAACGGAGCTGGGTACTCCCATCGAGCCTGCCCGCCTCCTGCCCGGTCTGCTCCCGGTCAGCCAGTTCGAGGATGACGGCTCGATTTCGGCCGAGGTGCTCTGGATCGACCGATACGGCAATGCCCAGCTCAATGTCGATCCGGCTGACCTCGAGGCGTGGCCGGCATCGGTGTCGGTCCTTGGCGGTCGGGTGGATCGGTCGGCGTTGCGTGTCACTACCTATGCCGACATTCCCACCGGCAGCCTCGGTCTCGTCGTTGACTCCTACGGACTGGTTTCGGTGGCCGTCGATCGGGGTTCGGCCGCTTTCGAACTTGAACTTGCTCCCGGTCAGGCCGTCTCCCTGCGACCCGCCGTCGATCGGGAACCCACCAGGCAAGTGCCGGTCACCTTGAGCTCGAAGCCCACGGTCGGTGAGCGCCCGCAAGAAGGACCTACCTGCTCGTGAGACCGGCGACCGTCATCACGCTCGCGCTCTTGTTGTTGGCCCTCCTCGGCGCGGGAGTGTTGCAGCTCTTCATTTTCACTCGCTGAGCGCGGCCGCCCCGACGGCCGATCGATTCAGACCCCGGCAGCCGACACGTCGCTCAGCACGGTTGCCAGACCGACCGGCGACAGTGCACCGGCGAGGGGGGCTGCTGCGGGGGCCGCCGCCGTCGTCGGCACCGCCTCGGGGGTGACGGTCACCGGTCGGGGAGCGGCCGATGGCCGGATGCCGGTGGTTCGGCCGATGTCGGCCTCGGTGGTCGAAGTCGCGGCCGGTGCCGGTTGGGTCGTTGGCGTCGGCGGACTGGTGGTCGCAGACTCACCGAGGGCCATGAAGCGGTGCGTCGTCCACATGCGGCCCTGTTGGTCAGTGACCACGCCCACTCCCACATATCGGAATGTGGGGTCAACCAGGTTCTGGTAGTGCGCGGGGCTCGCGACGAAGGCGTCGAAGAGCTGTTGCGTGCTGTTGATCGGAGCGACCCCGACGTTCTCCCCGAGCTTGATCCAATAGACGGTGACGCCGACGCTCAGGTCCGGCGCATGAGCCAGCGATCCGACTGCAGCCATCTGACGGGCCCAGTCCCGGGATGGGCCGACCAGCTCTTGATGTACTTCCACGCTCGGAAGGCCCTTGGACGAGCGCAGTTCGTTGATGAGGGCGACGAACTGTGCTTCGTCGTCGGTCTCGGTGGCCGACGCGCCGCGTGGAGCGACGGTGAGCAAGAGGGCTACGACGACGAGGAGCCGCCTCGCCAACCTCGATCGGCGCCGGGGGATCACGTTCGACTCGGGGTGCATTGGCATGAGTGGTGCATCCGTGCTTGGTGGGGGATCGGTTGATGGCGAAGTGGCTTCCGTGCAACTCTGATGGTTCTCGGCGCTTCGTTGCGTCGACTTGAGTGATCTCCGCCGGTGGTTGCCGGGCAAGTGCCGGTCGCCTTCGGAGAGGCCTGGAGGAAAGGCCCTCCGGGCGCTCGTGAACTTGTGAATCGAGGCCCTATCATTTGAGGTTGTGTCACACCAGATCGAGGAGGCGGGCGCCGGGATCTCCTCGGCCACGGTCAGCCGTCTCCCCGCGTACCTGCGGGCCCTCGTCGATCTGGTCTCGCTCGAGTTGTCCAGCGTCTCCTCGGACCGCCTCGCTGAGCACACCGGGACCAATCCGGCCACGGTGCGTCGGGACTTGGCGTCGCTCGGCATCGTGGGGACTCGTGGGTTGGGCTACGACGTTCGCTACCTCATTCACGAGATCGGCCTGCTTCTGGGTGTCAGCGAGGACTGGCCGGTCGCCATTGTCGGCATCGGTAACCTCGGACGGGCTTTGGCCAACTACTCGGGGCTCTCTGCCCGTGGATTCCCGGTCCGGGCGTTGGTCGATGTCGATGACGATCTGGTGGGAACCCGCGTCGGCGAGCTCATCGTCGAGCACCTTGATCGTCTCGAACAGGTGGTACGCGAACACGGAATCGGCGTGGGAATCATCGCGACCCCGGGGAATCAAGCCCAGGCAGTGGCTGATCGATTGGTGAGCGCCGGTGTTGCCTCGTTGCTCAATTTCACCGAGACGGCGCTGGTCGTGCCGGACTCCGTCGAGGTGCGGCGAGTCGATCTCGCGACCGAATTGCAGATTCTCAGCTTCTATCAACGTCGAACCATCGCCGCGCGCGCCGGTACCGGCGTACCCTTGGTTCCGTGACCGAAGGCACCGACATCGAGTTGGCCGCTGACGGACTCACGCGAGACACTAGGGGAACGCCGACCGCTGGTCGGCACGTCGCGGCCTTTCCGGCTGGAGTTTCATGACCGTCACCGCCATTGGCCTCAATCACCGCACCGCTCCGGCCGAGGCGCTCGGCCAGATCGCACTGTCGTCCGACATCGTTCCCAAGGCGCTCGTCGAGATCCTCGCCAGCCCCTTCATCAACGAAGCGGTGGTGTTGTCGACCTGTAATCGAACCGAGATCTATGTCGACGCCGAGCGGTTCCATGAGGGCTACCAGGCAGTTCGAGAGGCGCTTTCGGTGGTTTCGGGCGTTCCGTCCGATCGTTTCGTCGACTACCTCTACGTTCATTACCACGAAGAGGCCGTCCGGCACCTGTTCGACGTGGCCGCGGGTCTCGATTCGGTCGTGTTGGGGGAACATGAGATCCTCGGTCAGGTTCGCTCGGCCTTCGACGTTGCTCGTTCTGAGTCAGCAGTCGGCCCGGCACTCAACGCGCTGTTCCAGCACGCGCTGAGCACCGGGAAGCGAGTACGTTCCGAGACCTCGATCGGCGAACACACTGCATCGTTGTCCCACGCTGCAGTCGAATTGGTGCTCGAGCGTCGACCCAGTCTGCACGGACAACGTGTGGTGTTGATCGGCGCAGGCGAGGTGGGCTCCTCGGTGGCAACCGCTCTGTCGAAGATTGCGGCAACCGCCCAGGCAGTGATCGAGCTGACCATTCTCAATCGCACACCCGAACGAGCCCACGCGATCGCCGCCGAGCTCGGTGGTCTCGCTGGTGGCCTCGACCGACTGCACAGCGCCGTGGCCTCGGCCGACATCGTGGTCTCCGCCACTGCCGCCGCCGCTCCACTGATCGGTGTCGAACACCTCGGAGATGGTCCGACGTTGCTGCTCGATCTGGCCATGCCAGGTGACATCGACCGGGCCGTCGCCTCGGATCCCCGGGCCGAAGTGCTCGATCTCTCGTCCTTGCAGCTCTTGGCCAATCGCGGCATCGAGCGACGGACAGCCGAGATCCCCGCCGCGAGGGCGGTCATCGCCGACGGCCTCGACCGGTATCGCAGCGCCGTGCGGGCCCGTGAGGTCGAGCCACTGCTCGGATCGGTCCACCGCTGGGCCGACCAGATCCGTTCGAGTGAAGTCGACCGGTATCGGAATCGCCTTGGCGACCTGGATGCCTCCCAGGCGGCACTCGTCGAAGCGCTGACTCGCTCGCTGGTTGCCAAGTTGTTGCATGTTCCCTCTGTTGAACTTCGTGGAGCTGCCGGTACTCCCCGAGGCGATCGCCTGGCCGAGGCCACCCGCGAACTCTTCGGACTGCCGTGACCCTTCGGGTAGCGACTCGACGGAGCCCTCTCGCCCGCTGGCAAGCGCAGCACGTCATCAGCTTGCTCCGACGATTCGATCCGATGCTCGACGTCGAGATCGTCGACCTCGACACGGTCGCCGACCAACGAATCGATCTCCCGATCTCCGAAATCGGTGGCAAGGGCGCCTTCTGCAAGGAAGTGCAACAACTGGTCCTCGATGGACGCGCAGACATTGCCGTGCACAGCGCCAAGGATCTTCAGGCGATCACTCCTCCGGAGTTGGTGATCGGCGCCTTTCCTCGCCGCAGCGATCCCCGAGACGCATTGGTCGGATGCCGTCTGGCCGAGCTGCCCATCGGCGGCGTGGTGGCTACGGGTTCGCAACGGCGGCGGGTGCAGCTGGCAGAACTCCGACCTGATCTGCGCTTCGCCGAGCTCCGCGGCAACATCGCCACTCGCATGGCCCGCCTCGGTGAGTTCGATGCCCTGGTCATTGCTGCCGTCGCCCTCGAGCGACTCGGTCTCGAGGCCGACATCGTCGATGTGCTCGAGCCCACGGTCATGTTGCCTCAGGTGGGGCAGGGTGCGTTGGCCGTCGAGTGCCGGGTCGATGACCAGGAGACACTCGTCGGTCTGGGTGCCGTCGATCACCGGCCCACACGGCTCGTGGTCGAGGCCGAACGCGACTTCCTGATCGAGCTCGGTGGTGACTGCGATCTCCCGGCCGGCGCCCATGCACAGCTGCGTGCGGACGGGACGCTGTCGGTCATCGGTCTGCTGGCCCATCCCTTCGATGTCGACCTCGGTGTCCGAGTCGAACGCTTCGCGTTGTCCGGCAGGCCCTCGGATCACCCGGGACGGGCGGTGGCTCAACGGCTTCGTTCCCGATTGTGATCGCTCAGGGAAGGGCGTTGCCGCTGCTCGAGCGGCGGGTGGCCATCTACCGTTCGGCCGAGCAGTCGCAGCCCTTGGCCGATGCGGTCGCCGGTCTGGGCGCCGAACCCGTGGTCGTTCCCCTCATCGAGGTGGTCGAGCCGGCCGACGGTGGGGCAGCGCTCGACGATGCGCTGGTCGATTTGGCGGCCAGCGACTGGGTGGTGTTCACATCCGCCAATGCGGTGGCGGCGGTGGGACGTCGCAACCTCGATGGCCTGCGGCGTCATGCAGGAGTGGCGGCGGTCGGTGCGGCTACGGCTGCGGCTCTTCGCCGAGCGGGCGTCGAGGTGGCGTTCGTGCCGAGCAGGGCCACCGCGGCGACGCTTGCGACGGAACTTCCCGTGCGTCGCGGCCGCCAGGTGCTGGCCCCGTTGGCCGAACTGGCCGGGCCGGATCTCCAGGAAGGACTGGCGAGCCGTGGATTCGACGTTCGTCGGGTCGATGCCTACCGACTTGCACCCCTCGAGGTCTCACAAGTCCAACGCCGAGCAGCGCGCTCGGCCGAGGCCGCGGTCATCACCTCTCCATCGATCGCCGATCGCTTCGTGTCCCTGGGCCTGGTCGTTCCCGGGCAGATAGTGGTCAGCATCGGCCCGCGCACCAGTGCGGCGCTCGAGGCGGCCGGTGTTCGTGGGGTCTCCGAAGCCGATCCACATGATGGGTCCGGGATCGTTGCCTGTCTTGCCGCTGCCATGGCAGACCGACCGAGGATCTAGCCTGCCGATATGAGTTTTCCCACACATCGACCGCGTCGACTCCGTCGGACAGGCGCGCTCCGCCGTTTGGTCGCCGAAGTCAGTCTGAGCGTCGACGATCTCGTTGCTCCGCTCTTCGTGCGCGAAGGCATCTCGTCGCCTCAGCCGATCGATTCATTGCCGGGGGTCTCCCAGCACACGGTTGAGTCCCTGCTCGCCGAGGCCGCTCGGCTGGTGGAACTCGGTGTACCCGGCCTCATTCTCTTCGGAGTTCCGGCCCGGAAGGATCCCGAGGGTTCCGAGGCGTGGAACCCCGACGGCATCGTGCAGGTGGCCCTTCGGGAGTTGCGCCGAGCTCACGGTTCGGATCTCGTGCTGATGGCCGACCTCTGCGTCGACGAGTACACCGATCATGGTCACTGCGGGATCGTGAACCACGCCGGCGAGGTCGACAACGACGCCACGCTCGCCCTCTATGCCAATGCCGCAGTTGCGCAAGCTCGTGCAGGAGCGGACATCGTGGCCCCCTCAGGGATGATGGACGGCCAGGTCGGTGCGATTCGCTCGGCGCTCGATGCCGACGGCCACGCTGCGTCGGTGTCCATCCTGGCCTACTCGGCGAAGTATGCGAGTTCGTTCTACGGGCCGTTTCGCGATGCCGTCGACGTGACGATCGCCAACGGCGGCGATCGCAAGGGGTATCAGCAGGACTTCCACAATGTGCGCGAGTCGATGACCGAGATCCGTCTCGACATTGCGGAGGGCGCCGACATGATCATGGTGAAGCCGGCCTTGTCGTATCTCGACGTGATCGCTCGTGCTCGTCACGAGTTCGATGTGCCGTTGGCTGCGTATCACGTGAGCGGCGAGTATGCGATGCTGAAAGCCGCCGCTGCCAATGGCTGGATCGATGGCGAGCTCGCAGCCGTCGAAATCCTCACATCCATCAAACGCGCCGGCGCCGACTTCATCCTGACCTATCTCGCGGCCGAGATCGCCGAAACCCTCGGCTGACACGAAGGAATCCATGAACAGTTCTTCCTCAAGCGAGCCCACGCTCTCCAACGCCGACCTGTTCGAGCGTGCCTGCCAGGTCCTCCCCGGAGGTGTCAACTCGCCGGTTCGGGCGTTCTTGTCCGTCGGCGGAACGCCGTACTTCGTGGCGCGGGCCGAAGGTGCTCACGTCTGGGACGAGGAGGGAACGCAGTACCTGGACTACGTCCAGAGCTACGGGGCCTCGTTGCTCGGCCATGCGGACCCGACCGTCGTGGCAGCCATCACCGATGCCGCCGCACGGGGCACCACGTATGGCGCGCCGACGAGAGCGGAGGTCGAGCTGGCCGAGCTCATGACGTCATGGGTGCCGGGGCTCGAGATGATCCGGATGACCTCGTCGGGGACCGAGGCCACCATGTCGGCCATCCGCGTCGCCCGCGGAGCAACCGGCCGTTCGAAGGTCGTCAAGTTCGCCGGCTGCTATCACGGCCACGCCGACTCGCTGTTGGCGGCCGGCGGTTCGGGAATCGCCAACCAGGGACTGGTCGGCTCGGCCGGTGTCCCGCCCTCCGCGGTGGCCGACACGGTCGTGGTCCCGTACAACGTGGTGCCGACGCTCGACGACGACGTGGCAGTACTCGCCGTAGAACCGGTGGCGGCCAACATGGGTCTGGTCGAACCCGAGCCCGGTTTTCTCGCTGCATTGCGGGCCGAGTGCGATCGGGTGGGTGCCCTGCTGTTCTTCGACGAAGTCATCACCGGATTTCGTCTCGGCCGAGGCGGCGCGACCGTGTGGTCGGACGTCACCCCGGACTTGTGGGCCTTCGGCAAGGTCGTCGGTGGGGGCCTTCCCGTCGGAGCCTTCGGCGCCAGTCGGGACATCATGGCCAACGTTGCCCCGCTGGGGCCCGTGTACCAGGGGGGTACGTTGTCGGGCAATCCCCTCGCCACGGCCGCCGGTCTGGCCGTGCTTCGCCAGATGACCGACGATCGATACCTCGAGCTCACCGAGCGGGCCGCACGCTTGGCCGTGGGTCTTCGGACGGCTCTTGCCGATGCCGGTGTCGAGGCCCAGGTGCCCCAGGTCGGTCCGCTGCTGGGACTGTTCTTCGGCGCCGATGCGGTTCGGAACTACGACGACGCCAAGGTGTCGGCGGCGCTGGGTCTCTATCCGCGATTCTTCCACGGCATGCTCAGCCGTGGTATCGCGCTGGCGCCCGGTCCGTACGAGGCGCTGTTCCCGAGCCTGTCGCACTCCGATGGCGACATCGACCGCACGATCGAGGCTGCATCCGAGGTGGCCCGGAGTCTGCTCAACTGATCGAGCCGGTGCGTACGATGAATTCGGGCGATTCGGAGAAACCGGTCATTGCTGCGCCTCTGCTCATGCCCGAGGCCAGACGACCGGTCCAATAGGTGAGGCCGGCCGTATCCGCTTCACGGATCAGCACGTTGCGGTAGATCATCTGGATGAACTGTTCGTCGCTCATGCAGCCCGAGATGCGTTGGAACTCGTCGGAGCCGACGAAGCCGTTGGCGATCGATGCGAGACTCGTACCGGTGTCGAGTCGGCCCACCCAGTACGATTGACCGGCCGAGTCGGGTTCGCGTTGGAAGAAGGCCAAATACAGTCGGTAGATCGTTCCGACCGACGACGTGGTGGGGGCCGATGTCGCGGAGCGAGTCACATACTCGGGTGATTCGGAGAATCCGACCATCAGCGCACCTCGGCTGTTGCCCCGGTTGAGGTATTCGATCCAAAAGGCGCGACCCGCAGGGTCGGCCTGGCGGCCCACGACGTTGCGGTACACCAGATCCACGAATGCCGGGTTGTCGAGCGACCCGTAGAGGCTGGAGAATTCGGGGGCCGTCGCGAAGTTCGAGGACACTGCGGCAAGGCTCTGGCCCGAGGCTCGGCGTCCGACCCAGAAATCGAAGCCGGCCTGATCGGGTCGACGTCCGAAGTACGCCGAGTAGAGGCGACTGACCTGCCCGTCCAACGGGAGAGGGCGGAGGTAGGAATCGCTGATGCCGATGATGGTGGAATTCGCCCATGAACCGGGTCCGTACGAATTCGATGCAGCCACTCGGAACTGGTGGGGGGCGACCGGGAGGTCGGGCGTACGGATCGACAGCGCCGAGGTCACGCCGAGTGCCTGCCAGGCGCCGCCGATTCTGCGGTACTGAACGGTGTAGGCGAGGGCGCCGCCCGCTCCGGCGTTGGCCGGCGGCTGCCAAGTCACCGTGCGCGACGTGCCGACGCCTGCTGACTGGACCAGCTGCGGCGCCGAGGGAGTCCGGCCGAGAGAGAAGCAGGCGGCCGCCCCGTTTGCCCAGCCACGGGCATCGCTGGGCGTCACGATGGCGCGGTAGTTGGCGTTGTTCGGCAGGCTCGGCAACGAAGCGCTGGTGGCAGTGCCGCCGGTCGTCGTGGAGGCAACCACGGTGTTGCCCGTCATGATGTCGACGCGATAGCTCAGTGGGGGCAGGCCGTAAGTAGCGAGATTGTGCGCCCACGTCACGGTGGCGGTGCCAGAGGTGCTGGTGACATTCAAGGCATTGGGGACCACGGCCCGAGGAACGACGTCCCATCCTTGACGCTCGAGCACGGCCAGCACGGGAGCGTCGATCTCGCGTCGTACCTGGCCGTTGCCCAGTGAAGGTGTCATCAGCCTTCCTGCCAGGGTCGACAGACTGGCGTCGAAGTGCGAGAACGAGCTGCCGTTCTCGAAGGTGGCCGGGGCATACAGCTTGCCTCGGTGGCCACCACCGAGATCGATGGAGAGGTTGCCGTTGGTGAGTTGACTGTTCGGGTCGGCGGTATCGAGCAGTCGGGTCGAACCCGAATAGACGAGACCATCGAAGGCGTAGCGAGGGTTGTCCAGAGCCGGCGACCGGTATCCGATGACCGCACCGACCTGATTGACGATCGGCTCCTGGTACGCCGAACCCAGGAAGCCGAGACCGTGACCGATCTCGTGGAGGACCACCGAGTAGAGGTCGATCTGATTTGCCTCGACTGCCGTCGCCCTCGAGATGTACCACTCACCGGTGGCATAGGAGCACGTGTTCGTGGCCGCCAGCTCCGCGTTCAGACCCATCACGATCTCGGCCTCACCGCCGTTGAGGTCGCGGGCGGCCAGCGTGTTGGCCAGCGCGACCGGGTACTGGTTGGGGGTCGGCAGCGACGCACTCGAATAGAGATGGTTCGGTCCGGCAAAGCCCAGGAGACTGGGGTTGGAGAAGCACTCCCAACCGACCTGCACGATCACGGGAACGTTGGTGACCAGCGCTCCGTCCCATTGGGCGAGTGCAGCAGAGACCACGGTGCGTACGTTCGAAGGCACGTTGGGTGCGTAGTTGGCCCGGAGGCTTCCCGACAGCCCGCCCGCCCGGGCGGGAACCGCCGACGTGCCCGGTTCCATGCGGGCCTCGAGCTGCGCCCGCGCCGAATCGACGGCGTCACTCTGTTCGTCCACTGAGCGTTCGTCCACTGAGCGTTCGTCCACTGAGCGATCGGCCAGATCGTGTGATTCGACGATCATCGAGCCATCACTCTGGACGTACTCGGCCTCGACCTGGACGGCCTCGGTCGCCTGCACCTCTGTTGCCGTCGATGCACCGACCAGCGCCAATGCCAGGGCAAGAGACCCGAGAGTTGTGCGCCGCATGAAACCTGCTTGTGGGGAGACGAGCCGAACCAACAGCTCTAACACAGTTTCACGATCGTGTTGGATCAGCCTCCGGCGGCTTGCTCACCACCGCCGGCCTCGCCCCCGGGACAGTCCGTACGATCGGGATTGTCCGACGTCGCGCCCGGTGTCATGGTGGGATCGGCACAGCTGAGCAACAGATCGAGATCGACCGGTGAGGTGTCGCCACCTTCGAGCTTGGTGCGGACGCTCTCGATCCAGGACACGTTGGCCGGCGTGGTGGGATCGTCGCCGCCGAGCACGATCCGCTCGTGCAGGATGGCCAACTCGAGCTGTACCTGGGTAAGGGCGTCCTTCTGGGCCGGCATGGCGCCGCTGCCCTTGGCGCCGGAGACGCGTTGGCCGCCCGGCCGTTCGGGGTCGCCGTAGGGCTCGCCGTTGATGGCAGCAGACCCTCGGGCCACGTGCACCATTTGATCGACGGGGTTCGGGAAGGTGGAGACGATTTCCTTGTTGGAGAACGCGTAGCCCGCACCTCCGGCCCCGGCGGCGCCGTGGCAGCCGGCGCAGCCGCCGGTGACGTTGTAGACCTCGGCGGCGTCTATGTAGAGCAGGTCCTCGACTGCCGGCTGCTGCATCGTTCCGGCGTAGGACAACGCCCAGACCGGCACGCAGGCCACCAGGCCCATGGCCCAGATCGGCATCTTCTTGCGCGCCTTGGCCGCGGCAATGTACGGGGGATCGGGCGGAGCAGCCGCGGCCGGTTTGTCGGCGGGAGTGGCTGCGGCCGCCGCAGCAAGGGCCGCGGGACCAGTCGGTGCGGCCGAAACCGCAGCACCGGTGGCCTCGACGGCGGAGCCGGCACTGGCCGCCGCCGCGTCGTCGCCTCCGCCCTTGCGGGCCCTGCTGCGCTTCAGAAGATGTTCGGGGATCTCGGTCACGGTGTCCGGGTGCTCCGTCGATCGGGAAAAGGGGAAAAGCGACGCACCGTAGAGGCGCACACACTCCCGGCAACTGTAGGCCGGTTCCACGGGAACTGGCGAGTTGGGTTCCCGACTTCTTCCCCCCGCTTCTTGCCGGCCGCCATGTCGTCCTCGCCCACTGCTTCGTGCTCGCTGTCAGGTTCGATCGTCCACCCTCGGGCATCGACGATGTCGTTGCCCGGAGCCGACTCCTCGACCTGCGGACGACTCATCGGCTGCGTGATCTGGTCGGTTGGTCGGTTGAGACGCTACGTTTAGCGAACCGGCCCGGTTTGCCTGACCGGTGCTGTAGTCGAGTAGATTGTGCACAGCTTCACAAAGGTCGTCCTTCGCTCATCCGGCAAGGGCGGTCCAGTCGCATCAGTCAGTAGTTCGAATCAGTAGTTCGAAGGAGTCGCCGTGGTCGCCCTCGTGGCATCGATACTCGTGTCGGTCATCATGGCCGGTGGTATCCAGTGGTACGCCCGTCGCCGTCCCGAGGGTACGTACACCACCTGGGCCGAAGCGCTGCTCGGCGCCGTGTACGTCTTCTTCCTGTTCTTCCTGATTTTCGGCGTCGTGCCCCACCAGTGGCTGACGCTTGCCGAGAACGAGTGGAGCTTCCGAGCCGACCGCATCTTCGACGGCTGGGGTCTCATCGTGGCCCAGAGCCAAGGGGGTTGGTTCCCGTTCGAGATCACCTATCGCGTCCTCTCCGACTCGGTCGCGGCCATCATCTACATCATCTTCCTCGGTGGGATGCAGGCGTTCTTCGTCATGTGGCAGGGTCGAGGCAAGCAGGCAAAGGCCCGAGCTGAGCTTCCGACCAGCGCCTACGGGCGCCCGCTGGTGAAGCGAGGCTGAATCCATGGTCAAGACCGACGCGAACCCACCCCTACCGGAATTCCGGGACGATTACGTCCTCGTCGAAGTCGATGCCGACTATCTGGCCAGGGCCGTCAAGCCCAAGCAGTTCATCCACATCGATCAGTCCGAGTGCATCGCCTGCGAAGGATGCGTCGACATCTGTCCGTGGAAGTGCATCCACATGCAGCCGACCGAAGCCATCGCCGAGAGTTTCGGTATCGCCAAGCCAGGCGACGACCCGGCGGACGCCTTCATCTTCACCATCGACGACGACGTGTGCACGCGTTGCGCCCTGTGCGTCGACCGTTGTCCGACCGGCGTCATCATCCTCGGCAAGATCGATGTGGCCAATCCGGCCGGTGATCACCATCAACGCACCGACTCACATGGCTACGGTTATGGCATGCGCCTAGCCTGACGTTCGAACTCGAACGTCATCAGCACTCCTTCCCCTCCGACCGCACCTCCTACTGCCAGTTCAGTACCGACCGAATCCAGGAACAACGAATGGCCAAGTCGATCCAGGACAAACCAACGGCGGCCGAGCGAGCCCAGGCTCAGCTGGCCGGCCTTGCCGACAGCGTGCAGGACTCCCAGGCATGGAACTCCATCTTCCGCCCGGGTTCGGTGTTCCGAAAGGGGTACACCGACAGTCCCCGCAACCGGTCCTACGTGATCATGAACAGCGTGCTCTATCACCTGCACCCGGTGAAGGTGAAACGTCACGCCGTCAAGGTCAGCTACACCTTGTGTCTGGGCGGCCTGAGCTTCTTCCTCTTCATCCTGCTGACCATCACCGGCATCTTCCTGATGTTCTTCTACCGGCCGACTGCTGCGGCCGCATGGGACGACATCTACACCCTGCAGACATCGGTGACCTTCGGGCTGCTCGTCCGGAACATGCACCGATGGGGTGCCCACCTCATGGTGCTCTCGGTCTTCTTGCACATGGCCCGGGTCTTCTACCACGGCGCCTACAAGGCACCGCGCGAGTTCAACTGGGTCATCGGCACCTTCCTCCTGCAGTTCACGCTGCTGCTCTCCTTCACCGGCTACCTCCTCCCCTGGGATCAGCTGGCCCTGTGGGCAGTCACCGTGGGCACCAACATGATGGGTTACACGCCGGTCTTCGGTGACCAGGTTCGCTTCGTCCTCCTCGGCGGCAAGGTGATCGGTACCGACACCTTGCTTCGCTGGTACGTGTTGCATGTCCTTCTCCTACCGTTCGTCACGGTCATCTTCATGGCCATCCACTTCTGGCGTGTCCGCAAGGATGGCGGGATCTCCGGGCCTCTCTAGGCTCGGCGACCAACCGATCGAACCAGCACTCCCTCAGAACACGTCCCTATCCAGAACTCTTCGCAATCTTCGCCCCGGAACAGAGCAGGAAAGCAATGACCGAGATTCCAGAGCATCTGCGCAAACGAGCAGCAGAAGCCAGACAAAAAGCCGAAGGAAGTGGAGCCGAGGCCGCAGCCCCTGCGGGTGATGCTCCTGCTGCGGCATCGGCCGGTGAATCCAAGATTCCCGCGCACCTGCTCGAACGATCGAAGTCCGCCAAACAGCGCGGTGACGAGGCCTCGAGCGCAGTAGCCCCGGCCGCCGCTGCTGCGGTGGCCACGGCGACCGCAGGCGCCGGCACGCTGCCGGCCATGTCCGGTCCGGGAGGTCACACGCAGCGCCTGCTGACCGTGGTCAAGTCCGGTTCGATCCAGGACATCAAGATGAAGCCTCAGGACAAGGTTCACACGTGGCCTCACCTGATCGTCGTCGAGTTCGGGGCGGCCCTGTTCTGCACCGCCTTCCTCACGATCTTCTCGATCTTCGTCAACGCTCCGCTGCTCTCGTTGGCCAACGTGAACCAGACACCGAACCCGTCGAAGGCCCCTTGGTACTTCCTCGGCCTCCAAGAACTGCTCACCATGTTCCATCCCATGGTGGCCGGTGTGACCATTCCCGGCATCGGCCTCATCATCTTGACGATGGCGCCCTACATCGACAAGAACGCGTCGAACAAGCCGGAGAATCGCAAGTTCGCCGTCTCGTTGTTCACGGTGTTCATGATGTTCTGGGCAGTACTGGTGATGATCGGTTCCTTCTTCCGTGGACCGGGCTTCAACTTCGTGTTCCCATGGGCCGACGGCATGTTCTTCGAGCTCTAGGAGGCTCCGTACCATGATCTACGTCATCATTGCACTCGTCGTCCTGGCTCTGATCGCCGTCTCGGTCATCGGGCTGTCCCTTCGAAAGGGCGATACCAGCGCGGCCTACGGCCAGCTGGCGTCCGAAACCATCAAGCGTGACCGCTCTGCGGTCGAACTCGACACCGAGACGGTCGAAGCCGTGCCGGGCCGCTCGCTCGAAGCGACCGTTCGTGCCGAACAGCGCGGTGGCACACTGGTCAAGACCGGCCCGAGCGCCCCGGTGGCCTATGTTCCGCCCGATCCCGAAACCGTCGGAGTGGCCCGCCGCCAGTTCCTGAACCGGGGCATCGTTGCCATGTTCGGTCTCGGTCTCACCGGCTTCGGAGCGGCATGTCTCGGGTTCCTGTACCCGCAGGGGGGCTCGGGCTTCGGCTCACGGATCAACGTCGGCCGCATTCCCGACATCGCGGCTGCCATCAAGGCCGGAGGCGGATTCTTCTACGTGCCCGAGGGTCGTATGTGGATCACCGAGTATCCGGCCTCGGCCCTCGAGAAGGCCGCTGCCACCTATTCGTTCTACCCCCAGGTCGAGCAGGGCCTCAAGACCGGTGTCGTCGCTCTCTACCAAACCTGTCCCCACCTTGGTTGCCGCGTCCCCAACTGTGCCACGTCGCAGTGGTTCGAGTGCCCCTGCCACGGTTCGCAGTACAACCGGGTCGGTGAGAAGAAGGGCGGTCCGGCTCCTCGCGGCATGGATCGCTTCCCCATGGAGGTCACCGCGGCGAACGAGCTCGTGGTGAACACCGGGGCCGTCATCCAGGGACCCCCCATCGGCACCAACACCACCGGCCAAGAAGCTGAAGGTCCTCACTGCATCGGTGGCGGTCACTCATGATCGAGACACTTGTCCTGGCCGCCAACTTTCGAGCCCTCGGCCTCACTGTCGCCGCCGTTGTTGTCATCGCCTTCATTGCGGTGTTCATCTGGAACGTCTCTGTGGCCAAGCCCGAACTCGGCTCCGAGATCGAACTGGCCGCCAACAGAAAGCCGTATCTCACCGATGAGGAGCTCGAGGGACCGAAGCTCGACAAGGCGCTGAGCTTCGCCCTGATCGTGTTGGGCGTGTGTTCCCTGGCTCTGCCCTTCTACTGGCTGGCCGAGCCCGGTCGTCAAGACGGCGCGGTCGAGGCGTACCTCACCAGCTTCGAGAGCCGCGGCAAGGATCTCTATCTCGAGGGTGCTCAGTGCGTGAACTGCCACAGCCCCGGTGGTGTCGGTGGTGGCAAGGATTACGTGCTCCAGGACGCCGATGGTCAGTTCGTGGCCAACGCCGTATGGAACGCGCCCGCATTGAACGATGTGCTCAACCGCTACAGCGACGAGGAAGTGACCTACATCCTCAACTATGGACGGCCGGGCTCGCCGATGGCGGCATGGGGCACGCCGGGCGGTGGTCCGCTCACGACCCAGCAGGTCCAGAACCTGATCGAGTACCTGAGGACGTTGCAGGTGCAGTCGCTCGACGTCAATGACATCGACCAGTCGGCCGATCCCGAAGCAGCCCAGGACGCCGCTGACGCCCTCAGCGCGGAGATCCTGGCCGAAGTCGATCGGTCACTCGCCGACGGCGAATTCGACACCGTCGGTGAGGCAGTGTTCAATCTCGGCCTCTTCAGCGACTTCCAGAACGGCTCCAACGCCTGCGCCCGCTGCCATACCGCCGGTTGGTCGTTGGGCCTCACCACCCAACCCAACATCCTCAACAAGGGCGTTGCCGGTTGTGGTGGTGGCAACCCCAGCGGTATCGGTTTCAACTTGTGCAATGGTTCCACCCTCGAGCGGTTCCCCGACGACACCTGGAAGATGCCCGATGGATCATGGCTGCCACTCGGCGGTTTGGTCGAGGACGTCGACGGCGTGCCGACCCAGTACCTGCTGTCCATGGACAACGAAAAGGTCTGGCTGAACAGCAAGGGCGCTCCGGTGACGAGTCGGCTCGACGATGGTGGCGAGCCGATCCCGTACCTGGTCATCGATGACGGCGATCTCGCCGATTGCCGCTATGTCTCGCAGCTGTGGACCCCGGCCACCGGCCAGGCTTATCCCTTCGCCCAGGGTGAAGCCGTGGCGTACGGCATTCGCGACGATGGAACCACCGGATTCATCGATCCCGAGGAACTGACCCTGCGAGATCTGAGTTCCGAGGCGTTTGCGCTCTCCGATGGCCGTCTGGTCGATGATTGCACGGTCGTGGACATGCCCGAACGCACCAGTCAGGCGCACTACGACTTCATCTACGACGGCAGCGTCGCCGGCGCCGGCTACGGCAACGGAGGCCAGGGTTCGGGCCGCATGCCCGGGTTCGGTAAATCGCTACCCCCCGAACTGATCCAGGCGGTCGTCGACTACGAGCGAGGTCTCTGAGCCATGCAGTTGCTTTCCCTGATCGACGGCCTCGCATTCGACCCGTTCTTCCGTGGTTTCCTCAGCGTCATGGTGGGTGTGGTCGTGCTCATCGGTGGCACCTACCTCATCGTGGCAACCAACACCGGTGCTCGCACCGGTGGTCTCATCGCCGCTTCGGCGCTCTTTGGCTGGATGTTCATGATGGGCATCGTCTGGACCGTGTACGGCATTGGCTGGCGGGGTCAGCCGCCGACGTGGGAACTGGTGGAGATCAACGGCGACAATCCCGCCACGCCCAACGACGGCCTCGACTTTGCCGAGAACGAGCGGGCTCAGGATCTGGGGTTCGCCCTCGATCAGATCGACCTGGCGGCGGCGGCGACCTCGACCGACCCTGACGAGGCCCAGCGGGAAGCCTTGACGTACTCGCGTGAGAATGCCGACCTCTTGGAGGGATGGCGCTACCTGGTCACCTCTGACCCGGTCCGCGGCGAGGCCCAGTCAGCGGCCGAGGAGCACCTCATCGAAGCCAAGGTGTTCGCAACCAGCAGCGAGTACATCCCGCTGCAGTTCGGAGTGTTCAACGTCGGTGGCAAACCTCTGCTCGATCCCGATATCGCCGTCAACGACCCCGACAAGCGCGACTCGATCGAGATGTTCACCGACGCCCCGGCGCGCATCCTGCACAAGCTCGACACCGTGACCCTGCACGCCTTCCACAGTGAAGAGCTCATCGTCGTCCAGGTCCAGGGAACGCTGGAGCAAGCAAGCCTTCCGGGTCAGGCTCCGCCGCTTGCCACCGCTGATCCCGAGAAGTCGGTTGTCAACGTGATCATGCGCCGCGACCGAGGTGGCCCGATTCCATGGCTCATGGGTGGTCTCCGGTTCACGCCGCTCATGTTCACCCTGGCCACCGGCATCATCTTCGGGTTGGTCACGTGGAGCCTCCACAATCGTGAGAAGCGCGAGTTGCTCGTTCGTGCGGGCAAGTAGCTCCGGTCCTCTCGTCGTTCCCATCCATCCACAGTCGAGAAACGGAGGAAGCTCATGGCCCAGTACCTGCCGGTCCTGGCGCTGCTGATCCTGGCGGTGCTGTTCGCCGGGTTGAGTTTCGTTGCCTCCAAGCTCCTGGCGCCCCGGCGTCCCACCGAGGAGAAGCTCGCGCCCTACGAGTGCGGCATCATCCCCGGTCGCGAACCACCACAGCGCTTCCCCGTCCGCTTCTACTTGGTGGCGATGCTGTTCGTGGTCTTCGACATCGAGATCATCTTCCTCTACCCCTGGGCAGTCACCCACCGTGAACTGGGCCTGTTCGGATTCGTTTCGATCCTGATCTTCTCGGCGATGGTGTTCGAGTCGTTCCTGTACCTGGTCTCCAAGGGTGCGTTGGATTGGGGCCCCCTCCAGGTCAACCGTCGGCAATCGGTGCTCGTCGGGGCCGAGCGCACCTCGAGCTCGACCATTCGCAAGGTCGGCACGGAGGGACGCTTGGTGGAGACACCGGTGCCCCCGAGCCACGAGGGAGCGGCGGCCTGATGGGATTCGTCAGTGACGTCCAGGACAATGGCCTCGGTGGGCTCGAACACAATGTCATCACGGCGCGGATCGAGCAGCTGGTCAACTGGAGTCGAGCTCGTTCGTCATGGCCGGCAACCTTCGGCCTCGCCTGCTGTGCCATCGAGATGATGGCCACCGGTGGTTCCCACTACGATCTCGCCCGCCTCGGCATGGAGGTCTTCCGCGCCTCGCCCCGTCAGGCCGACGTGATGATCGTGGCCGGCCGTGTCAGCCAGAAGATGGCACCGGTGCTTCGGCAGGTCTATGACCAGATGATGGAGCCCAAGTGGGTGATCTCCATGGGGGTGTGCGCCTCGAGCGGGGGCATGTTCAACAACTACGCCATCGTGCAGGGCGTCGACCAGATCGTGCCGGTCGACGTCTATGCCCCCGGCTGCCCACCAGGTCCTGAGACCTTGCTGCACGCGATCAACACGTTGCACCACCAGATCGAGACGGGCGAACTGCTACGCCGTCGCTCGAGCACCGGTGCCGGCGCTGGACTCGTGGTCGAACAGCGTGACGGTCAAGGGGGCTCGCATCTGGTCACCCTGGGTCGCACCCGATGAGCGGCGATCTCACCGTCGCCGATGCCGGCGAGGTCGACGAGCAAGCACCGGGTGCTGCTCCCTCTGCGTACGGTTGTCCCGTCGGGGAGAGCAACGGAACCTTGGTCATTCATCCCCATCGGGATCAATGGATCGACGTGGCCGAAGCGTTGCTGGCCGACGGATTCGCGATGTGCATCGACCTCACGGCGGTCGACTATCTCTCCTACGCCGCTCGACGCGCCCTACCCGAGGGGGTGGAAGCCGAGCGATTCGAGGTCGTGGCCGGGTTCATGAACCACGGTCGTCGCCGGCGGATCAGGGCCCGCGTACAGATTCCTGCTGCGGAACCAACGGTGGCATCGTTGTATGCGTTGTATCCGGGTTCCGACTTCTTCGAGCGAGAAGTGTACGACATGTTCGGAATCGTCTTCGATGGGCACCCCGACCTCTCGCGAATCCTGATGCCCGAGACGTGGGAAGGTCATCCGTTGCGCAAGGACTACGGGATCGGTTCGATCCCGGTGCAGTTCAAGGGTGCACCGGGACCGCGGTAGGAGTGCGACCATGACCTTCACCGATGCTTCTCCAGGTGCCCGGGCTCCCCAGGCCGACCCCCCGGGTCGACTTGGCCAGCTCCCTCGACGTGACGCAGTCCTGCGGATGTCGGAGGTTCACGCTGCCGAGTTGATCGACTCGCCGATCGAGGGTGAGAACGACCAGACGATGCTGGTCAACATGGGTCCCCAGCACCCCTCGACCCATGGTGTTCTGCGATTGATGCTCGAGATGGACGGCGAGACCATTCGACGCTCGAAGCCGGTGATCGGTTATCTCCATACCGGCATGGAGAAAACCGGCGAGTCGCTCACCTACCTGCAGGGTCCGACCAACGTCACCCGCATGGACTACGCGTCGCCGTTGTTCAACGAACTGGTCTTCTCCCTGGCGACCGAGCAACTGCTGGGCATCGAAGTGCCCGAGCGTGCGGTGTGGATCCGCATGCTGATGACCGAGATGAACCGCGTCTCGTCCCACCTCTTGTTCATGGCGACCAACGGCATGGACCTCGGTGCCGTGTCGATGATGATCTACGGTTGGCGGGAACGCGAGGAGGTCTTGCGCTTCTTCGAGATCGTCACCGGTCTGCGCATGAATCACAACTACATCCGTCCCGGTGGTGTGGCCGCAGATCTGCCCGACGGCTGGCGGGGGGACGTCGAACGATTGCTCACCATGATCCCGCCACGACTCGAGGAATACGACGTCCTCATGACCGGGCAACCGATCTGGCGCGAACGCCTGCAGGGTGTCGGGGTCATCTCTGCCGAGGAGGCCATTGCCCTGTCGGCCACCGGTCCGATCCTTCGCAGTACCGGCGTGCCTTGGGATCTTCGGCGGGATGAGCCCTACCTGGCCTATGACCAGGTCGACTTCGACGTCGTCGTCGGCTCGTACGGCGACGCCTTCGACCGTTACGCGATCCGTCTCAACGAGATTCGCGAGTCGCTGCGCATCATCGAGCAGATTCTCGACAAGATGCCCAAGGGCGACTACCGAGTCGGCGATGCCAAGGTGACGCCGCCACCTCGGGCGCGTATCGACGAATCGATGGAAGCCCTGATCCATCATTTCAAGATTTTCACCGAGGGCTACAAGGTCCCGGCCGGCGAGGCCTACGCTGCGGTCGAGTCTCCCCGAGGCGAACTGGGGTGCTACATCGTCAGCGACGGTTCACCCAAGCCGTATCGCATGCACATCAGAGGACCGAGTTTCGTGAACCTGCAGTCGTTGCCGCACATGATGGCCGATGGCATGTTGGCTGATGGCGTGGCCATCATCTCGTCGGTCGATCCCATCATGGGCGAGGTCGACCGGTGAGCCGGCTCAGCCCGGGCAACGAGATCATCGCCCACGAGATCCTGGCACGCTACCCACGGCCGAAGTCGGCGCTCATTCCGCTGCTCCACCTTGCCCAGGAACAAGACGGGCACATCACCAACGAGGCCATGGAGCATCTGGCCGAACTGGTGGGCGTCACCCCGGCTGAGGTTCTGGGAACCTGTTCGTTCTACGAGATGTTCAAGCTGGAACCAACCGGCAGTTATCTCATCAACATCTGCGGCACGATGTCGTGCCAGTTGCTCGGCGCCGACGAATTGATCCATCACGCCGAACACACACTGGGTATCAAGGTCGGTGGAACCACCGACGACGGAATGTTCACCCTTGAACGGGCCGAGTGTCAGGCCGCGTGTACGGAGGCCCCGTGCCTCCAGGTCAACTATCGGCACGAGTACCGAGTCACGCCGGTCGACTTCGATCACTTGGTCGCCGAGCTTCGAGCCGGCTCGAAGGACGTCCCTGTGCATGGCACCTTGTCCCGCGTGCGTCAGCAGATCCCCGCCGGCCGCTCGGTCGGTGCCGTCCCGCCCGAGCAGGTCACCGGTCCTCCGGTGTGGTTGCCGGTCGAGGAGGCCAAGTGAGCCAGGTCGGCGCAGCCATACCTCACGCAGCTGGCTTCATTGCCAATGACACCCCGCGCATCGTCACCGCCCGCTTCGACCACGAGGACAGCCATACGCTCGATCGCTACCTCGCCACCGGCGGTTACGAAGGACTGCGGGCCGCACTCACTCGTCCACCAGCCGAGGTGCATGCCGAGGTTCGTGACGCCACGGTGCTCGGCCGTGGAGGCGCCGGCTTCCCCGCCGGCGTCAAGTGGGGCTTCATGCCGGCAAACGTGTGGCCTCGCTATCTCGTCGTCAACGGAGACGAGTCCGAGCCCGGTACGTACAAGGACCGACTCCTCATGGAACGCGATCCTCATCAGCTCATCGAGGGCTGTCTGATTGCGTGTTACGCCGTGGGGCTCAGCCAGTGCTTTCTCTACATTCGCGGCGAGATGGCAGTGGCCCAGGAACGAGTGGCGAAGGCGCTCAACGACGCGTACGCCGCCGGCTACGTGGGAAAGAACGTGCTCGGCAGCGACTTCTCCGTCGACATCGTGCTGCACTGGGGCGCCGGTGCATACGTGGTCGGCGAGGAAACAGCCCTCATCGAGAGCCTCGAGGGTAATCGAGGCATGCCGCGACTGAAGCCGCCCTATTTCCCGGCGGCCATCGGCCTCTACGGCAAACCCACCATCGTCAACAATGTCGAGACCTTGTCGAACCTGCCGTGGATCCTCAACAATGGCGCTGCGGCCTACAGGCAAATCGGTACCGAGACCTCTCCCGGGACCAGAATGGTGGCCGTCTCCGGTCACGTGAAGCGCCCAGGGGTCTACGAGATCATCAATGGATCCACGACGTTCCGAGACTTGCTCTACAACCAGGAATACTGCGGCGGTATCCGTGGCGACCGGGCGCTCAAGGCCTTTGTGCCAGGCGGCGGATCAGCGCCGTGGTTCACGCCCGAGCAGCTCGACCTGCCCTTCGAAGGCAGTCAGATCGGGCCCCAGGGGTCGATGCTCGGTTCGGGCGCCATCATGGTGATGGACGAGACCACCGACATCCCTCAGGCAGCGCTCAGCCTCACGAGGTTCTACGCCCACGAGTCATGTGGAAAGTGCGTGCCTTGTCGCGAGGGTGGCACGTGGCTCGAACGGATTCTCACCCGCGTCGTGGCCGGGCACGGAACCCGACGCGACCTCGATCTTCTTCTCGAGGTGGGCGCCTCCATTTGCCCGGGCAACTTCCCGCACGCATCCAGCGAACGCCTGGGCCTTGCTGCCTCGCCATTCCCCTACCAGATGACGACCATTTGCTTCGTGGGCCCATCGGCCTTCGCTCCGGTGCATTCGGCACTCACTCTGTTCCCCGAGGAGTTCGAGGCCCGGGTCTCCGACGAGGAACCCCTTCTCGGTGTGCCGGTCGAATTGAAAGGGCTGACTCACGGTGACTGATCAAGACCAGAGCGCGCCGCCGCTCTCCATCACCGTCAATGGTCAGACGGTCGCCTGCAAGCCGGGCGAGCTGCTGATCGCGGCCGCGGAGCGGGCAGGCACCTACATCCCGAGGTTCTGCTATCACGAGCGCATGAAGCCGGTTGGCATGTGCCGCATGTGTTTGGTCGACATCGACTCCGGCCGCGGTCCGGCACTTCAGCCTTCGTGCATGGTCACCGTTGCCGACGGCATGGTCGTCGATACCGAGAGCGACCGAGCCAAGCGGGCCCAAGAGGGCATCCTCGAGTTGCTCCTGGTCAATCACCCGCTCGATTGCCCGGTCTGCGACAAGGGAGGCGAGTGTCCCCTTCAGGACCAGACGGTCGCCTTCGGTCCGGGTGAGAGTCGCTTCGTCGAGGAGAAGCGGCACTACGAGAAGCCCATTGCCATCAGCGATCTCGTCTACCTCGACCGCGAGCGCTGCATCCTGTGTGACCGATGCACCCGCTTTGCCAAGGACGTCGCCGGCGATCCCCTCATTCACTTCATCGCTCGCGGCAATCAGACACAGGTCAACACATTCCCCGACCATCCGTTCGCCTCGTATTTCTCGGGTAACACCGTCCAGATCTGCCCGGTCGGGGCCCTCACCGCTGAGCCCTACCGGTTCACCGCTCGGCCCTGGGATCTCAGCGAGATCGAGTCGACGTCGACGGTCGACTCGACGGGCGCCCGCATCGTCCTGCAGTCGTCCCGAGATCGTATGGTCCGCGTGCTCGGGCTCGATTCCGACGCCACGAACTGGGGCTGGCTGTCCGACAAGGAACGCTTCGGTTACGAAGCGTCGGCCTCGGAGGCTCGGCTGATCGAGCCGCTTCGCAAGTCGGGTGACGACTTCACTCCGTTGCGATGGTCCGAGGCCGCCGGCGCAGTCGCCGACGCGTTGTCGGGGAAGAAGGTCGGCGTCCTCGGGGGGGCTCGACTCACGGTCGAGGCGCAGTACGCCTGGAACGCGTTGCTGTCGGCACTGCCGGCGGAGACCCACGTCGATGCCCAACTCGGCGATGGTCTGCCCGCCGAACTGGTGCTCGGTCTTCCCCGAACCACCATCTCCGAGGCGTTCGCTCCGGGGAGCATCGTGGTACATGTCGGCGCAGACCTCAAAGAGGAACTGCCGACCCTGTTCCTGCGCCTGCGTCATGCGGTTCTCGAGGACGGTGTCTCACTGATCGAGCTGACCCCGTCGGCTACCAGCCTCACCTCGCTGGCGGCCGTCTCGCTTCATCCGGTGCCCGGCACGGTCGATCAGATGGCTCGATCGATGCTCGCCGGCACCGGTGACGCCGATCATCGGGCCGCCGGTGCGCTGTTGAGTTCCGGCCGTCCGGTCACGATCATCGGCGGCCGAGGCAACCTCGCAGAGGATCCCGGATTCACCGCTCGGGCAGTAGTTGCGCTGATGGATGGTGTGCCCGGCGCCAAGTTCCTGCCGGCGTTGCGCCGCGGAAACGTCCACGGCGCGCTCGAGTTGGGGTTCGCGCCCGGGTTCGAGCCGGGGGGCGTTCGTTCATCGTCGAGCTCTCTCGACGCGATCGGCATGCTCGAAGCGGCCGCTGCGGGGCGCCTGGACACCCTGCTGCTCCTGGGGGCCGACCCGCTCTGTGACGTGCCCGACCGTGGTCTCGTCGAGCGAGCCTTCGATGGGGTGTCCGAGGTGGTGTCGGTCGATCTGTTCATGACCGAGTCCTGCCGTCGGGCATCGGTCCTGCTGCCGGCCGCCGGTTTCGGCGAAGTGGACGGCTCGTTCCTCAACCTCGAGGGTCGTCTCAGCCCGGTGGCGGCCAAGGTGACGCCGCCAGGTCAGGCCCGCTCCGATTGGATGATCGCCGTCGAGGTTGCCTTCGCCGCCGGTCACGATCTGGGCATCGGCTCCCTGACCGAGTGTCGCCAGGCCCTCAGCTCCTCGGTCGCAAGCTTCTCGACGATCGACTGGACCGACCTGCCCGCTTCCGACGACGGTCAGTTGCTCGACCTCAGCCGCAGTTGGAGCCCGGAGTTGGGCCCTCCAGTCGTGTCGCCGCCGCTCGACGGCTACGGTCTGCGATTGGTGGTCGACCGTAAACTCTGGGATCTCGGAACGATGGTTCAGGAATCGAAGTCCCTGGCGAAGTTGCCCGGGGAGGCAGCCCTGACGTTGTCCCCCGACGATTTCGATCATCTCGGCGTCGAGCGAGGGTCGGAAATCACCGTCATGACGGCCCACGGCAAGCATCGGTTGTCGGTCCAACCCTCGCCCACCCTGCCCAAGGGAGCCGCGCACCTCAACTTCCGCCTTCCCGGCTTCGACCCCGGACGTCTGATCGTGGCGTCCGAGTCGGTCATCGAGATCAGGTTGTCGGCAAGCTGATGCGTTCGTCGAACCTCGTCTCGGTGTTCGCCTCGGGCCACCCGTTCCTCTCCGATGGCGTCGACTTCGGCGATGTCGTGCTGTCGATCGTCATGGTGGTGATCGGCTTCACCCTGTGTCTGGTTTCGACCATGCTCATGGTCTGGTTCGAACGCAAGGTCGTCAGCCGTTTGCAGAACCGCATCGGTCCGAACGTCGCCGGGCCCTTCGGTCTGTTCCAGACGTTGGCCGACGGCATCAAGCTCTTCTTCAAGGAAGACCTCATCCCGACCAAGGCCGATCGCTTCGTCTTCCAGTTGGCCCCCTACCTCTCCCTCGTGCCGGCCTTTCTCACCTTCACGCTGGTTCCGATTGCCGGCGATTTCTCGGGGGACGGCAATGGCTCGAGCACGGTGTTCGGGCGGACCTTCTTCTGGCAGGTCGCCGATGTACCGGTCGGCATCTTGTTCTTCCTGGCCATGAGTTCGCTCGGGATCTACGGCGTCATGTTGGCCGGCTGGTCGTCGGGCTCGAAGTACCCGCTTCTCGGCTCGATCCGAGCTTCCGCGCAAGCCATCAGCTACGAGGCAGCCTTGGGGTTGTCGCTGGCCGCAGTGCTGTTGGTCAGCGGAGCGTTGAGTACCCATGAGCTCGTGCTCGCCCAGGCAGCGGACATCACGCGTTGGCACGTGGTGGTCACCGGCTTCCTGCCGTTCGTGGTCTTTCTGATCGCGGGCACCGCCGAGCTCAATCGTCCACCGTTCGATCTGGTCGAAGCCGAACAGGAACTCGTCGGTGGGTTCCACACCGAGTACTCCTCGATCCGGTTCGCCTTGTTCTTCCTGGCCGAGTTCATGAACACGGTCACCATGGGCGGCATCATCGTCACGTTGTTCTTCGGTGGTCCGGCGCCCTTGTTCGATCTGCCGTTCGTCGACATTCCCGGATCGTGGTTCACCGGCTTCCTGCTCTTCTTCGTGAAGCTCCTGTTCTTCTTGTTCGTGTTCGTCTGGTTCCGTGCCACGCTGCCTCGTCTTCGCTACGACCAGTTGATGGACCTCGGTTGGAAGGTTCTCATTCCGATCTCGCTGGCCTGGCTCCTCATCCTCGGCGGTATCCGCATTGCTCGAGATGGCGATCTGGGTATCACCGGAGACTCCGTGGGTGACACCGCCTTGGTGTTCGGGTTCTCGATCGTGGGCCTGATGCTCGGTGGACTGTTGGTTCTCAAGGCAGTTGCCAACGCCCGAGCCGACCGTCTCGAACGCGCCGGACTCGTCCTGGTTCCCAGTCCGTTGCCCCCGACCGAAACTGCGGCCCACGCCGACGGAGGACATCACTGATGGGTTACCTCGAAGGCTTCGGCGTCACGCTCCGCAAGTGGGGCGAGGGATTCACGACGCGTGAGTACCGCGGTGGTCGGCTGGGCCGAGACGGCAAGATCAATGCCAAGGACCAGAAGGCCCCGAAGCCCGAGCGCGCCCATGGTCGGCATGTCCTGAACCGCTACGAAGACGGCATGGAGAAGTGCATCGGCTGCGAACTCTGCGCCGGTGTCTGTCCGGCCAAGTGCATCTACGTTCGTGGCGCAGACAATCCGGTCGACGATCCGCGTTCGCCCGGGGAGCGTTTCGGCTTCATCTACGAGATCAACTATCTCCGTTGTATTCACTGCGATCTGTGCGTCGAGGCCTGTCCGACCGAGGCCATCACCGAGTCGAAGTTGTTCGAGTTCTCCTTCACCAACCGAAGTGATGCCATCTACACCAAGGACGAGCTGCTCGTCGACGCGTCGTCGGGCATGCCCCAGCACCTTCCTTGGGAAGACTGGCGACCGGGAGAGGACGAGTTCACGTCGGGGTGGATGCGCGCCACGTCGCCTTCGGGTCGCGCCGCCTACGAGAACCGGGTCGGCTGGTCGGGTGAGCGTGGGTACGGTGTTCGCCGGCCCGAGCTCGGTCAGGCACATGAGGACTCGATCGACGGTCACGACGACCACGGTCACGACGACCACGGAGGCCACCATTGATGGACGTTCTGGTCTTCTTGGTCGCAGCGGCCATCGTGCTGGGTGGC
>JAHECQ010000200.1 GCA_024641625.1 Acidimicrobiales bacterium
CAAGAGCTCCTCACCAATGCCCCCACCGATGTCGTGCTCATCCCCGACACCGGACACCTCATCACGGCCGAACAGCCCGTTGCGGCCCGGTCCGCCATAACCGCGTTCCTCATCGACCAGCCACAACCCTGAACCCGGACCGACCTCACCGAAGTCCAGCCCGTGGGAGCCCGAACCTCTCTTGTGGCCGGTCAGGGCGTTGTCGGTCGACTCCTGTCCCGGAACTGTGGTCAGAGTCCGACCCGGCGTAGCTGGTGGTCGGGGTAGCGGGCACCTTGGATCGTGATGTCGGCTGAGTCAATGCGGGCGAGATCGTCGTCGCTCAACGTCACTTCGAGCGCACCCACGTTCTCCTCGAACCGGCTGAGCGTACGGGTGCCGAACAGTGGGACGATCCATGGCTTCCTGGCCAGTAGCCACGAGAGCGCGACCTGGGCCGGCGTCGCGTCGTGGCGGGCGCCGATCTGTCGGATGAGCTCGACCAGGGCCAGGTTCGCGTCTCGTGCTTCGCCGGCGAAGCGTGGGATCGAGCCGCGGAAGTCGTTGGCGGCGAAGGTACTGGACGCGTCAATGGTGCCGGTGAGGAACCCTTTGCCGAGCGGGCTGAAGGGGACCAAGCCGATACCGAGCTCTTCCAACGTCGGGATGATCTCGGTCTCGGGTTCCCGGGTCCAGAGCGAGTATTCGCTCTGCAATGCGGTCACCGGCTGCACGGCATGCGCTCGCCGAATCGATCCCGCCCCTGCTTCGGACAGCCCGAAGTGGCGCACCTTGCCCTCCGCGATCAGTTCCTTGACCGTGCCGGCTACATCCTCCATCGGCACCTCTGGATCAACGCGATGCTGATAGAAGAGGTCGATGTAGTCGGTACCGAGTCGCCGGAGGCTACCCTCGAGCGCCTGGCGGATCTGTGATGGCCGGCTGTTCACCCCGCCTCGGTGTTCGCCTGTTGACTGGTCGATGTCCCAGCCGAACTTCGTGGCGATCTTGACGCGATCACGCATCCCGGAGAACGCTTCACCGACCATCACTTCGTTGGTCCACGGCCCGTAGGACTCGGCAGTGTCGAAGAAGTCCATCCCGCGTTCGACCGCGGCTCGGAGCAGACCGATCATCTGTTCACGGTCGTCGATCTCCCGTGACTTTCCGTATCCCATCGCTCCCAGCGACAGCGCTGACACGTCGAACCCCTGACCAAGCGTGCGAGTTCTCATCAATCCTCCCCGGACTGGCTTCCGTGCCCGAGCGTAGCCTTGATCTCACACCACGATCTCGAGCGGCCGGCGAGGGACAATGGGTCCATGACACTCCCACCGGTTGAGCGAGAACGCTCCGACGAACCCAGCCCAAGTCGGCACCTGACGCCGGACTCACGCCAAACGGAGTCGAATCCGAACGTGGCCTTGGCCGTGACCGTGCTCGGCTTCTTCGTCATCACCCTCGATGCCGTCATCGTCAATGTGGCGTTGCCCTCGATCGAAGACCAGCTCGGTGGCGGGATCTCGGGCATGCAATGGGTGATCGACGGCTACACCCTGATGTTCGCTGCTCTTCTTCTGCCCGCGGGAGTCATGACCGACCGGATCGGCGCCCGACGCGCCTTCACCCTCGGTGTCGTTGCGTTCGCTGCGTCATCCGCGGCCTGTGGACTGGCCCCGAACATCGCTGCACTGGTCGCTGGTCGATTCGTCCAGGGCGCAGCGGCTGCGGTGCTGATGCCGTCGTCGATGGCCCTGATCCGACAAGCCTTCCCCAACCCGCAGCGGCGGGCGTGGGCGATTGGCATCTGGGCCATGGGCGGCGCGGTGGCCGCATCGTCCGGGCCCATACTCGGTGGAGCACTCACCGTCGTCACCTGGAGGCTGATCTTCGTCATCAACGTGCCCGTCGGCATCGTGGCGTTGCTGATGTTGCTCAAAGTCGACCCCTCGCCCCGTCGCAATGTGCCCGTCGGGCGATTCGGACCCATCCTGGCGGTCGTCGCCATGGGCACCTTGATCTTCGGGACCATCGAGGCCGGTGTCGTCGGTCTCGACGATCAGCGGGTGGTCGCCGCCTTCACCGTGGCGTTGGCGACCACCGTCGGCTTCGTTGTGACCCAGCGCCGCAGCGACAACCCGATGGTGCCACCCGACCTCGTCAAGATCCGCAACGTGTCCATCACTTCGATCGTGGGCTTCGCATTCGTGGCCGGATACTTCGGGCTCCCGTTCGTCATGAGCCTGTTCCTCCAGCAGCACCGGAGCCTCTCGCCCTTCCAGACCGGTCTGGTGTTCCTGCCCATGATGCTCGTCGGCACGGTCCTCATCCCCTTCAGCGCACGAGCTGCCGAACACGTCGGCGCCCGCCGCCTCATCACCGGTGGCCTCCTCGTCATGGCGATCGGACTCGGCGGCATCGGCCTCACACCAGCGTCCGCCCCGATCTGGGTGTTCTCCGCGCTCATGGCCATCGTCGGACTCGCCGGGCCGCCCGTCATGCCCCCGGCAACCGCTGTACTGCTCAACAGCGTGCCCGGCCACCAGACCGGCACGGCCAGCGGCATCTTCAACACCAGCCGACAGATTGGCGGAGCCCTCGCGATCGCCGTCTTCGGTGCACTCCTCGCACCCGGAGACGGCTTCCTCCCGGGATTCCGCGCCAGCCTCTTCCTCGCCGCCGCCATCGCCACCCTTGCCGCCCTCGCCAGCCGACTACTTCAACCCCCGGCAGATCCCGTCCACGCCTGAACCACCCTGCTCTCGAAAAGGCACTGCGGAGTTGCGAAGTCGACACCACTGCCTCATGAATTGGGCGTCCTCATTCCCGGCAATGTCTGCCGATGTGTTCGCGAGTTCCGGGAGAAACTGAACACTGTGCTACCCCCGGCTTCTCATCCGTGGCCTTCCGTCTTCGACCGGCGAAGGGCGGGTGCCATTGAGCAACCCCTGGTCACGTCGTAGCATCCCGGAGGTGGTCGCATGGTGGAATGAGCACATCGTCGAGGTCGGCAGGTTGCCGTTGTTTCTGGCCTTTGTTGCGTTCGTCATCACGTTTGCCGTCACACGCTTGATCACAAGGTCGATTCGCGCAGGCCGCGGGCCTTTCAATGACAACGTTTCGGACTCGGGCCTCCACATCCACCACGCAGTACCAGGAGTCATCCTCGTCACGACTGGCGGCTTCCTTGCCGTCGGGGCGCACGGACAGGCTGGATGGGCGGAACTCGCCGGGGTCATGGTCGGCGCCGGAGCATCGCTCGTGCTCGACGAGTTCGCCCTCATCCTTCGACTCGATGACGTGTACTGGTCCGAGGAAGGCCGACTCTCCGTTGAACTCGTTGCGTTGGCCGCAGCTTCCCTCGGAGTCATCATCATCGGTGCCAATCCGTTCCGGTTCGACGGATCAGCCGGAATCGCCGCTGCGGTCTCGTCCTTGATCGCCATCGGACTGCATCTCGGCTTCGTTCTGATTACATTCCTGAAAGGCAAATACCGGACAGCCCTGTTCGGCACCTTCACGCCCGGCCTGGCAATGATCAGCGCTTGGCGCCTCGCACGCCCCGAGTCCCGGTGGGCGTATCGACGCTACAGCGACACAAAGCTCGAACATGCCCGACGACGTGCTGAGCGGTTCGATACCCGCTGGGAACCGGTTCGGATCTGGCTCGGAGACCTCGTCGGCGGTCGACCGCTTGACACCTCCGACGACGACGGACCTGCCGGACTCGACATCAAAACCGGCATGAATCCGGACGAAGGGGCGTGACACACTCGTTTGGAATCCGGCCGTAGCCGGGTGCCCGTTTTGTCTGTCCTCCCCGCGTCAAGGCTCCGGTTCGTCATCATCACCCAGTTGATCATCGAAGCGACGGAGGAGACCGACGGCGTCATCGGTGAGACCTTGTCCTACCTCGTCGAAGAGGTTGCGGACCTCGTCGGCTCCGGCGGACGCGAGCTCAACCGCTTCGTCGGCGAACAGTGCAGTGGCCAGGATGGCAACCTCGGGCTGGAACGAACGGACCTGGTGTACCGCTTCAAGGTTCGCCTCATGGTCGCTCATCGCGAGGATCACCACGTCGATTTCAGGGTGGAGCTGGAGCCGCGCCCAGAACTCCGAGTCGAGTACGTCGCCGCGGATCACGTTCCGTCCGAGCCCAACGTTCTCTTCAACGGTGACATCGCGCCGATCGACCCCGAGCACAACCGGTCCTCGTGCCGTGACGAGCCCGTCATAGGCACCGGCACCAACCCGACCCATCCCGAACACCAGAACGCGAGCATCGATGGGTTCGATCAGTTCGTCATCGGGCTGGATCGGTGCGCGCTGGAGCTGGTCGAGCCGGCCCGCAAGCCGGCGGTAGAGCCTGAATCGCAGGGAGTTCAGCGGCGCCGCCATCGCGAACGATGCCGAGACAGCCACCGCTATCGCAGACGTCCAGCGGGGATCAAGCAACTCCCTGTCGACGCCGACGACGGCCACGATCAGACCGAACTCACTGAACGTCGCCAGCGTTGACGACGTGTGCCACGCGGTTCGCACCCGAAAGCGAAAGCGGCTCACGAGCCACAGGAATCCGAGTGCCTTGAACGGCACCACCAACAGAACGACGACGGCCACCGCCATCGCACCCGCATCGGGGGCGCCGCCGAGACCGATCGACAGGAAGAACCCGACCAACAAGAGGTCTTTGAACCCCAACAACGTGTCTGCCAGCTCACCGGCTCGGGGATGGGTGGCAAGACGAACGCCGACGACGAGGGCACCGAGATCGGGCTTGAGGCCCACCTGCTCGAATGCTTCGGCGCCCACAGCGATCGCCAACGTCAGTCCGAACAGGACCTGGAGTTCGCCGTGACCGCTGTGGTCCAGCAACCAGTCGTACACCGGCTTCGCAGCCACGACGCCGACAACCACCGGGATTGCCCACCACGACGGCGGCTCGTCGACCGCGAACGTGAGAAAGACGACCGCGAAGATGTCCTGGACAATGAGGATCCCGATGGCGATCCGCCCTTGGAGCGATGTCGTCTCGTTGCGTTCATCCAACGCCTTGACCGCGAACACCGTGCTCGAGAACGAGAACGCAAACCCGACCAACGCGGCCTCGGCAACGTCAAGGCCCGAGGCCAGGGGGAGGCCCGCCGAGCCCAGGGCAAGAAACAGTCCGCCGATCGCCCCGGTGGTCACCGCCATGTGAAGGCTCGCCCCAGCCCACACCACCGGCCGTCCCAGCGTGGAAAGCTTCAGCTTGAGACCGATCGCGAACAACAAGAGCAGGACACCCAGATCGCTGATCTCCTCGATCGCCGCGGTGGCCTCGTAGCCCAGGCCGTGGAGAACGAAACCGGCCACCAGATAGCCAACCAAGGGCGGAAGACGGACCCGCTGGGCCACGAACCCCGCCCCGAACGCAGCAATCAGCAAAGCGGGCTCCACGCCTCTGGATCGTAACCGGAGGTGCGACGACCGAATTCGATCGAGCGCTCGAGAGGTGGCAGGGCGCGGCCGAACGACTTCGAATCTGTTGACAGAGGGGGCTGGCAGGTGAGGTGTCGTGTGCAGAATCGAGCCTGCTGACGCCTGCGACACGAGCGACGTCGCCACGGACTTTCGGCCCGCCGAAGCCCCAAGGACTCACCGGCGTGTAAGCGCGTTGCGAGATGCCGAGAGGCGAATCCGAACATGCTGGTCAGAGGCGCTTTGCCTGCTGAGGCACCATCTTGTGTCCCGTGCTGCTCCCCTTGTTCACCGCTGTCTCGGGAAGTATTCGGCAGATTCCAGGCTCCGGACCACCGCCACGCTCCGTATCCGCAGTCGACTACACAGCGGCGAGGGTCGACCGGCCCGGGGGCCGGACCAGAATTGCCACCACCGTGGTAGTCGAACTCCATGCGCACCTGGTGAGCATCGACCTCGAGTTGCTGGTCACCGCGGATGTAGTAGCGATGGACGCCATAGAAGTGGTAGCTGGCGAGTCGCCAGAAGCTCCCGTGGCCATCACACAACCAGGAGATGCGGGACCTTCGACTCTGAATCTTCGCCTCGGAAGCACACAGGCTTACGGCATGTTGGATCCTTCTCCCAAGATTGTCGAGCTGAACCCGCAGAACGCGATCGCCATGCGGGGTGATGTGCCGGTCGCCGAACTGCCCGGGTTCTTTGAGAAAGCCTTCTCCGCAGCAGCAGCGGCGGCAGAAACCGCGGGTGCTGAGATCACCGGACCGCCGTTCGGCTTCTACCCTGAGATGCCCACAGATACCGTTGTGGTGGAAGCGGGCTTTCCGGTTTCGGCCCCGTTCGAAACCGCTGGAAACGTACACGCTCTGGTATTGCCCGGCGGCCAGGCGGTCGAGGCGATACACATCGGACCGTACGAGACAATGGAGAAGACCTACGCTGACCTCCAGGCTTGGATGTCGGAACAAGGCCTTCGTCCCGCAAGCGGGCTTTGGGAGTGTTATCTGTCCGATCCTCGGAGCGAGCCCGACCCGACCACCTGGCGGACCAGGATCGTCTGGCCACTCAGGTGAACCACAGAAGCACGACACGGCGACGACGCCCTCTCGACGAGAACTCGAGACGCAGATGACAGCGGATGTTCGGTCCGCGTCCCCGCCCTGTGCGACGCATCCGAAGCCGTCACCAACTCCGCCCGCCACAGCGGCACCGACCAGGCTCGAACTCGAACTCGAACACGACGGAAACCACCTCGTGGTGACCGTCCGCGACCCCGGAACCTCGCCGCACGCATGGGCGCCCGGCGTCGGAGTGTCGTCCATCCGCGAGCGGTCGGCGGAGGTGGGAGGCACCATCGAGCTGACCAACGGGCCGAGCGGGTCAACCGTACGAGCACGACTGCCACTTCGCTGACCAACGGACTCCCACGGCTTCGGCGACACCCAGCCGACACCGACGGTTGCGCCGCCCAACAGTTCGCAGTGACCAGATCGTAGCGACCACTCTGGAACGGCAGCTGCCGCTCGGCGGAACCGAGCGATATCAGCCGGCTTCGATGACGGCGCCGCAGTGCTCTTGGGCGGCTCGGGCCGATGTTCCGAACAGTTCGCCGATGCGCTGCCACGGGACGCGTCGGGCTCGGTCAGCGCGTCCTCGCCGACGCCTACCCATCCGCCAGGAGGTGAGCCACGCAATTGCCGGATTCTTGTGCCGTGTCGATGCTGCGGCGTCGCCGGCATCATCCCGGCGTGATCGCGGCGGTGGGCCGACGACGACCGTCGCTACGATCGCGATCGAGACAACGCTGACCCCGTAGACCAGCACAGGGACGACCTGCAGTGAGGTAAGCAGGGACTGTCCCCGCCGAAGGCCGAC
>JAHECQ010000201.1 GCA_024641625.1 Acidimicrobiales bacterium
CGATCTGGCACGGCGAACCGCCGAGGAACACGGTCGGGACCCCGAGGCACTCGAGATCACGACGAGCCTTCCTGCGGACCTCGACGAGATTCCCACGTTGGCCGCCCGAGGCGTCAGCCGCCTGCTCGTGCCGGTCTCGCCCGTGGCGGGACTCGAAACGGTCATCTCCGATGTGGACGATGTGACGCGTTTCACCGAGGTGATCGAGCGCTACGCCGACCTCTGATCACTCGATCGCCGGCCGGGTCGAAGGGCATGCCACCGAATACGCTCGGGAACAATCCGGGGACGGGGCCGGTTCCGTTCGTCGTGACCTCGCCTTCGCCGAATCCGTCCGAGTCAACGTTCGACGCCGAGAGCGGTCTCGACGAGAACGACGCCGACAACGGCATCACCGTGTACTGGCGGCCCGGTTGCATGTTCTGCATGGCCCTGCGACGTCAACTCGGTCGTCACGACGTGCCGCACCGTCTCGTCGACATCCATCAGGATCCTCAGGCCGCGGCCTTCGTGCGATCGGTGGCCAACGGCAACGAAACCGTTCCGACGGTGGCGGTCGGCTCGGTGTCACTGGTCAATCCGAGCATCCAGCAAGTCCTCGCTGCGGCCATGGTCCACGCTCCCGGCGCGGTACCCGATGGCTACGAGCCACCAAGCCCGGGACGGCTGGGACGCATCGTTGGAAGACTGCTGGGTGGCTGAGCGTCAGGTCAGCCCCTCGCGCAGAATGCCCGCCCTGGTCAGCTCGGCTATGCGCTCCTCGGAGAACCCCAGCTCGCGCGACAGGATCGCCGCATTGTGCTGACCGAGCAGCGGAGCAACCAGATCAGGGAGCTCGGGTTGATCGCCGAACTTGAAGGGATACCCCGGGATCGGCACCGAACCCAATAATGGATCGTCCACCCAGCGAACCATCGCCCGACTCTCGAAGTACTCGTGACCGATCGCATCGGTCGGGGAAAGCACCGGAGAACACGGCACCCGGAACGACTCCAGGTGGGCGATCACCTCGGCGTCGGTCTCGAAGGTCGCCATCCAGTCTTCGGTGAGGCGGATCAGTTCGTGTCGCCGCGAGGCGCGATCGGACATGTCCTTGTAGCGAGCGTCATCGATCAGGTCGGGGCGATCCAAGGCCTGGCAGAAGTTGGGCCACTGGAGATCGAGGGCAAGCACCACGATCCAGCCCTGTGGCCCCCGGAAGGTACCCACCGGGAACACGAGCTCGTGATGGCTGCCCATGCGTTTGGGCTCGTGACCCCCGAAATGTGCGCACTCGAGATGGCCCTCGTGCATGTGGAACATGCAATCGACCATGGCGATGTCGATGTGCTGACCGCGACCGGTTCGCTCACGATGAAAGAGCGCGTAGCCGAGCGCGGCAAAAGCGTGAACCGCCGTGCCGGTGTCGGCGATGGCCGAACCCACGAACTGCGGTGGACCATCAGGGTCGCCGGTCATGTGCATGAGGCCCGAGAAGGCCTGCGCGATGTAGTCGTAGCCGGTCTTGTGGCTGTACACACTGTCACGTCCGAAGGCCGACACCGATGCCATGACGAGGGCCGGATTCAGGGTCTTGAGCGACGCGTAGTCGAGCCCACGCTTGGCCAGGATCTCGGGGGTCCCGGTGTTCTCGGTGACGACATCGACCAGGGGCACGAGATCCTTGATGATCTGGAGACCCTCCGACGTGTTCCAGTCGATGCAGAGGCTCTGCTTACCTCTGTTGTGTTGAACGAACCAGGCCGAGCGGCCGTCCTGGATCGTCGGCAGCAATCGAGAACCGTCGCCCAGATCGGGCAACTCGACCTTGATGATGTCGGCTCCGAGTTCGGCCATCATTCGGGTCACACCGGCACCGGCAAGGTACTGCGTCAGGTCCAGAACCTTGACTCCCTCGAGCATGAGCTCACGACCATCGGATTGTGGCATGGCGATCCCCTTGTCGGCGTGCTCGTCGGATCACCGTCCCCCGGCGATCGAGCGGAGCCTATTCCTCGAGGACGGACTGGACCCCATCGACGTTCGGCTCGAGCAGATCACGCCAGCGCAGGCTGTTGGGATCCCCTCCCGTACAGTCGGAGGAACATCAGGGCGGCAATCAGCAGTACACCGGCGGCAACGTCGCCGAGATTGGCGAGCATGTGATAGCCGATCGCGCTTCGAATGAACCCGGCCGAGAGCCCGGCCATCCCGCCACAGAAGCTCATGACGAGGTCAGCGCTTCCCTGCACCTGGACACGGGTGTCGATCTCGAATGCATCGGTCAGAAGCGTCGAGCCACCGATCATGCCGAAGTTCCAGCCCACGCCCAGAATCCACATGGCAGGGAACAGCAACCAGTGGTTGTGGCTCGACACCGCGGCGACAATCCCGGCAAGGATCAGGAGACACCCTCCGATCACGATTGCCTGAACCCGACCCCTGCGATCGGCATAGCGCCCCACCAACGGGGCGAACGCGAACATGCCCGCCACGTGGGCCGATACGACGTACGGGCTGAGGTCCTCCCATCCGTGCAGCTTCATGTGAACAGGAGTCATTGCCATCTCGGCGACCATCACGAACTGGGAGACGACCATGGCGAGCAACGCGAGGCGCGCCACGGGGAGGGCCATGATCATGCGGATCGAGGTGAGCACCGGGGGCAGCTTCTCCTTGCTGCCCGACGGAGTCACCCCACCGGCGACGACCAACGGGTCCGGTCGCAATCGAAGGGAGGTGTTGACCACCGCCATCACGAAGAGAAGTGAGGCCACGAGCCAAGGACCCGTGTACTTCTCGAGGCCCAGCGATTGACCGATCGACTCGGCGGGTCCAATGGTGAGCGGACCGCCGACCGCGCCGAAGGTCTGAGCGAACACGATACGACCGATGGCCCGGCTGCGAGCGTCCGGTTCGGCGAGGTCAGCGGCGGCGTAGCGGGCCAGAAGGTTCGACGCTTGCCCGCTCCCGAACGCGAACAGGCCAACGAGAAACACCGGTAACGAGCGTGCCTCGACACCGAACGCAGCCACGATGGCGCCCATCATGGCAATGCCATAACCCAGCTGGAGTCCGGGCCGACGGCCTCGACGGCGCATTCGCCTCGACAACAGTTGAGCTGCGAACGCAGTGCCGGTGGTGGTGGTCGCGACCGACATCCCCGCCCATCCAGACCCGGTGTCGCCCAACAAATCGGTGACCACCAGGGAACCCACCGTCACCGATGAGGCGAGTGCAGCTCCGCCCACCACCTGACCGGTGGTCAGAGCTCCCAAGACCTTGCGTTGGATGACGCCGCGCTCTTCGCGTGACAGCACCGGCGGAGTGTCGACCATGCTCGTGGCGTTCATCGCCGGAACGCTACATCTGCCGCACAAATCCACCCAGCCGGACGAATTCGGTCCCCGTGAAGATCCTCGACCAGCCGATGTGGATCTCCTCAGACGACCGAGACCGTGGCCTCCCCCAATTGGTCGAGGCGGCAAGTGACGGACTGGCCCGCTACCGGGAACTGGGTTCGGACGAAGCTGCCACACATCACGATGTCACCCGCAGCGAGCATCCTTCCCCGGGCGTGCAGGCTGTTCGCCAACCAAGCGACGGCGTTGAGCGGATGACCGAGAATGTCTGCGCCCGTTCCCTCGGCGATCACGGCTCCATCGACCACGATCGCTCCGGCCAATCGGTCGAGCAGTCGGATGTCGACGTCGACGACTGCCGGGCCGAGCACGATGCCTGCGTTGAGCGAGTTGTTGGCGATCAACTTGGCCGCGGTGATGCTCGAGTAGTCGGCGTTTCGGTCGTCGACCAGTTCCAGCGCTGCGTGGGCCGCGACGATGGAGTCAGCCACCATGTCGGCGGTATAGGGCCGATCGGACAACGGCAGATCCTGCCCCACGCGCAATGCAATCTCGGCTTCGACCCCGAGGTGTCCCAGGGTCGAGGTGTCGCACACTGTTGGGCTCAGATGGATTCGGTTCGCAAGAACAGCGCCCTCACAGGGATGGTCGACCCCACACATCTGTTGCATGACCGGGGTCGTGAGCGCAACTTTCCAGCCGGCGACACGACCGTCGTCGACCTCCATGAGGCGCACCAGAGCATCCTGGATTCGGTAGGCATCGGCAAGGTCGCCCCCCAGGCCCCCCGGCGGATCGGTGAGGACCTCGCGGGACTTGATCGACTGGTGGAGCCAGGCGGCGGTGGCGTCGGGTGTCATCGGACGTCCTCATTTCAGGGCCGGTTCGGACAGGCGGCGAGGCTAGGGGCCCGGCGACGTGGGCACAATCCGAGCCGAGCACACCAACGCTGGGCCGGGGCAATCCAGTGGCTACCATCGGCCCGGGATCGTCAGCCCAATCATGCGGCGACGCCACAGCAGGAGAACATCATGAACACCTATCAGCCACGCTTGATGGGCGAATTGCCGGCCGAGGCGGCGCGCCTGTGGGGAAGTCGCGAAGCGCTCGTCTTCGGTGACCGGCGATGGACCCACACCGAGTTCGCCGACGAAGTCAACCGAGTAGCCAAAGGCTTGGTGGCCATCGGTGTCGAAGCAGGCGACAAGGTGGGCATCTGGATGACCAATCGGCCCGAGTGGCTCTTCCTCATGTACGCCATTCCGGCGGTGGGCGCGATCACGGTGCCGCTCAACACCCGCTATCGCTCCGAGGACGTGCAGTACACCGTCGACCAGTCCGATACGTCCACACTGATCTTCAACGACCGGTCCGGTCCCATCGACTACTCGGCGATGGTTCGCGAAGTGAGGGACAACTGGCCCAAGGTGCACCGAATGGTCGTCGTCGGGCCTGATCGCCCCGATGGCGCTCTCGGGTGGGACGACCTGCTCGAGGCGGGAGCCTCGGTCGACGACGAGCAGATCCGGACGCGATCGGCCGCTGTGTCGGCCGAGGACCCCATGATCATCATCTACACCTCCGGAACCACCAGCCTTCCCAAGGGGGCGGTGCACAATCACTCGGTGATTCGCAATGTTGCCGAGCGTGCCCAGATGCACGGCGTCACGATCACCGACGTGCACGCCGGCTACCTCCCGCTGTTCCACGCGTTCGGCTACACCGAAGTTGCGCTCTTCACCGTCCTCACCGGCGGCAAGGCCGTGCTGTTCGAGACGTTCGACGCCGAGGCCATCCTGGACGCCGCCGAGGTCGAGGGAATCACGTTCCTCCACGGGTTCGACACCCACTGGGGCGACTTCCTACGCGCGGCCAAGACCCGGCCACGGGATCTCAAGGTTCGCATGGGAACGCTGGCCGCCGGGCAGGAATCGTCGACGCCGATCGCGCGTCGGGTACAGCAGGAGTTGTGCCCGACCGTGTCGGGCTGGGGGATGAGCGAGGTGTGGACGGCATGCGTGGTGGGCCACGTCACCAACACCATCGAGCAGCGAACCGCCGCGTCGGGCTATCCGATGCTCGGTGTCGAGCTCAAGGTCGTCGATCCCGAGTCCGGCGAGGAGCAGCCCGTCGACATTCCGGGGGAGTTGCTCTGCCGCAGCTACACGACCATGTTGGGTTATTACGAGAAACCGGAGGCCACCGCCGAGACCATCGATGCCGAAGGCTGGCTTCATTCGGGCGACTTGGCCCGGATGCGGGCTGATGGTCATGTCGTGTTCATGGGACGGCTGAAGGACATGCTCAAGGTTGGCGGGGAGAACGTGGCCCCAGCCGAGATGGAAGGACGCCTCCGGGAGCTTCCCGGCGTCAACGACGTCGCCATCGTGGGCTACCCCGATCCCCGCCTCGGCGAGGTGCCGGTCGCCTACGTGCTGCCCGAGGCAGGAGCAGTCCTCGATCCCGATCAACTGCTGGAGCACTTACGTTCGAAGGTGGCGAGCTTCAAGATGCCCCGCCACATGAAGGTGGTCGACGCCCTGCCGATGACTCCCACCGGCAAGATTCGCAAAGTCGAGTTACGCGCCCAGGCTCTGGTCGACTTCGGCGACCCGACCCGCAGCTGACATGCTCTCGCACTATCGCGTTCTCGACCTCACCGACGGCGGCGCACAACTTGCCGGACACGCACTCGCACAGCTCGGGGCCGAGGTGATCTCCGTCGAGCCTCCCGAGGGTCGCGGGACCCGTCACCTGGGCCCCTTCATCGGCGGTGTCGCGCATCCCGACCGGAGCATTCCCCATTGGGCGTACAACCGGGGCAAGCGGTCGATCGTGCTGGACCTGGATTCGGACTCGGGACGCGATCGACTCCGAACGCTGGCCGCAGGGGCCGACGTGCTGATCGAGTCGTCGCAACCCGGCGTCATGCAACCACGAGGGCTCGGGCCGGATGCTCTTCTCGCCGTCAATCCCGCCTTGATCTACGCGTCGCTCACCCCATTCGGATCCGATGGGCCGCGGGCACAATGGCGCGCCTGCGATCTCACGATCATGGCGGCCGCCAGCCCGATGTCGTTGACCGGCGACACCGACCGACCGCCGCTGCGACTGTCGGCCCCGCAGGGGATGCGTTTCGCCGGGGCGGCGGGAGCGTCGGCGATCCTTCTGGCAATCCTGGATCGTGCCCGTACCGGCCGTGGCCAGCACATCGATGTCTCCGCGCAGCAGGTCGCAGCGTTGGCGACCCAGGCGGGACTGCTCTCGAGCGCCGCCAACGCTCCTGTGCCGACTCGCACGGCCGGTGGTGTACAGGTCGGCCCGCTGGCTCTCCAGCTCGTCTACCCCGCGGCCGATGGCCACGTTTCGATCACCCATGTCTTCGGCCCGGCGATCGGGCCACGGACCGCTGCCCTGCTCCAATGGGCCCACGAAGAGGGACACTGCTCTGCCGACCTGGTGGCCAAGGACTGGGTCAACTTCGCCGTCCTGGTCGACGAGGGAACGGAGACGGTCGAGACCTTTGCCGAGTCCAAGGCAGCCATCAGCGCACTCACCTCTTCGAAGAGCAAACTCGAGCTGCTGGCCGGGGCCCGAGAGCGCCAGCTCCTGATGGCACCCATCGCGACCACGACCGAGGTGATGAACGACGAGCATCTCGAGGCTCGAGGCTTCTATGACCCTCTCACGATCGACGATCAGGGACTACGAGCGGTTCGAGCGCCGGGAGTCTTCGTGCAGGCCAAGGGCACGCCGCTGCAGCGTCTGGGTCCGGCGGCGAGATTGGGTGCCGACACCGACGACTTCGTCGGGGAGACGGCGGCACCTCGAACCCCCGACGTCGGACCCAGCTGGGGCAACCCTGGCGGGGACGGGGTGCTGACGGGTCTGCGGGTACTCGACTTCTCGTGGTCCATCGCCGGTCCGCACAGCACTCGGGTACTG
>JAHECQ010000202.1 GCA_024641625.1 Acidimicrobiales bacterium
GAACAGCCGACCGTAGTCGCTCACCAGCTGGTCGAAATCCAACTCTCGAAGGAAGCGGCTGAAGGCCACCTGAGCGGCGAGGGCATGGAGGTCACGGAACGGTTCGGGCACGAACGTCGGAGGTTCCACCAGGCCCTCGTCGAAGAGACGATTGACCAGATCGATCCCCTGCAGGTCGACCTTGCCGCAAAAGAGCATGGGGATGCGTTCCGGCTGTCCCTGGCGCAGAGCCAGACGCACATAGGCGTAGGCCAGTATCAACCCCTTGCCGTAGGCCAGGTCCTTGGCGAAAGGGGGACCCTCGGGCACGCTACCTCGGAACACCCGGGTGCACGCCAGCCACGCTTCCTCCTCGGTGAGGCCGGCCACCCGGTAGTGCTCGAAGAGATCCAGGAATGTCGCCCCATCGAGGACGGCCGCGATCCCGTGGATCCGGTTGACCATTCGACGCAACCGCACGGGATGGCTCCGCAGCGAGAAGATCTCGGTCAGGGTCGCGAGCCCTTCCTGGGTGACCGTTGCCGGTGGTGGCGCTTTGCCGAGGAACGTACAGTAGGGCTGCGCGAGACCATTGAGCGTGGTCCCGACGTGCACCCAGCCCTCGTGCGCCTCGAGCATGGCCAGATCCTGGTGGCTGAATTTGGCATCGGAGCGGAGCTTCACGTACGTGGACCCGGCGGCCGCGTCGGCGATCAGACCGTCATCGAGGCGAACATCGACCAGGCCGGGCCCCATGGACCCATCGAGACGTTGCTGCAGGGCCGCAACCGCATCGGCCCCCGACAGCAGGTCGTCGACCCCCGACAGCGAGGAGTCGGTCAGTGATCCCTCCATCTGCGCAAGGGTCGCATCGAACGAATCGGCGAGATCCACCACGGTGGGGCCTCCGATGTGGAAGACCTCTGCGGGACTGCCGTACAACAAGCTCGAGAGCGGTCCGAAGGTCGGCGTCCCCCGAGCCACCAGGAGATCGATGGTGGTGCGATAGGCCTCGGACGTGCGGCGCATGAGCTGGCTGACTGCGGTGGTCGACCCGAGTTTCGTCGCCACATCGGTTTCGATGGCGAGGAAGCGACCTCGAAGTTCCTCGGCGTCGAAGCGAAGCGGTCGAGCCCGGTAGTAGTCCCGGTCGACGCGCGGCTGCTCCCGGAATCGATCGGCAAAGAACCGGGAACGGATCTCGTCGCCCCACTTGACCGCGTCGAGCACGCGGATCTCGGATTGCGCGGCAACCAGCCGATCGGACAGCTCACGGATCAGCAGCGCAGGCGCGTTGGCCTTCTCGATCGTGTCGACCACTAGCGACCGAGCCGGCCCAGCAGCTCGTCGGCCGTCGCGGCCAACAGCGGCAGCGTGTCGGCGATGGTCTCCATCCGCTCGTCGGTGCTGTCGCCCATCTTCCAGCGGTGATGGAGTTGCTGCACGACCACAGCCGTCTTCCACTGGGCAAAGGCTTCGTACCAGGCAAGGGACGACACATCCAAGCCCGTCCGCAGTCCATACCGCTCAGCGAGCTCGGCCCGGCTCGGAAGGCCCATACGAGTCATGCCATCGTGGCTCGACCGTTTGACGTCGTCGGAGTCCGATGGGTCCGGCCAGTAGTTCATGAGCGTACCGAAATCGATGAGCGGATCACCGACGGTGGTCATGTCCCAATCGAAGAAGGCGACGACCGTGTCGGGATCGCCCCCGGCGAACATGCAATTGTCCAGCTTGAGGTCGTTGTGCACCAACGAGACGCGCTGGGAGACCGGGAGCGACGCAGCCAGCCGGGCATGAAGGTCGGTCATGGCCTCGTCGTGGACCGGATCGGCCACCAGATCCCAGCGTTTCTTCCAACCCGACACCTGACGCTCGACGAACCCCTCGGGCTTGCCGAGGTCGGACAGACCGCACGCCTCGGGATCGAGGAGGTGGAATTCGGCGATCGCGTCCACCAGCGCAAGGCCGAGCCGTTTGCCGACATTGGGTTGATCCCGCATCGAGGACGGCAACACGCCCCGGATGACTTCGCCTCTACGACGCTCCATGACGAAGAAGTCGGCGCCGCCGATCGAGTGGTCGTCACAAAGGACATAGGCCCGGGGCGCCTTGTCGAAGTACTTCCACAAGCGTGAGAGCACCTTGTACTCACGCTTCATGTCGTGAGCACCGGGCGCGATGGTCCCGAACGGCGGGCGACGGAGCACCAGCTCGGTCTCCCCGAACCTGATGAGATAGGTGAGATTCGCCGCACCATTGGGGAACTGCTGGACCGCGAACGGACCCGAGTGCTCGAGGTCGGCCGGGAGCGCGAGTCGCAGGTACGACTCGATGCGCGCCCAGTCGAGCTCCTCTCCCGGCCGGACGGTCGCCGTCTCCGATGGGGGCTCGTCGGCGAAGGGGTCAACCGGGGCATCGACCGGTGCCTGTGGGCTCTGCGGATCTTGTCGATCGTGTTGACGCTTCTCGGCCGGTGTCAGGACCCGGGCCAGGCTGATCTCGTGACCATCGGGGTCACGAAGATGGAAGTATCGCTCACCCCAGGGAGCGTTCGAGGGTGCCATCTCCGGCCGGAGTCCGAGTTCGAGGGCCCGGGCATGGATCTCGTCGGGATCGGGCACGTGGAAGATCACGCGGCCCCACCCGCCTGATGGCTGTTCGAACCCTTCGATGAGCTGGAGATTCACGAAGTTCGCCCGGCTCCGATCCGGTGACCGGCGATCCGGCCCGAGTCGAAGTGTGGAGAACGGAGCGTCGGAGCCACCGAAGACCAGCTCACCCCCCAACAGCCGATAGAACCTGATCGATCGTTCCATGTCGGCGCAGTGGAACGTGATGGCGTTGATCTCCGAGTGGCCGTCCATGGCACCGATGTTTACACGAATCACCGTCGCGCGCGGTCAGCTGACTAGTGTGGATCATCGTGTCCAGGGAAGATGAACTCGCCATTGCGGCCGTCGAGCTTGCGAATGCCTCGTTCTACGCGGCCCACGAAGCACGCGACTTCGAAGCAATGGCATCGGTGTGGGAGCACAGCCTGCGTTGTGTCTGCGTCCACCCCGGTTGGCCGATCCTTCGGGGCTGGCAGGACATCGCCGACTCCTGGAGGCGCATCTTCCTCGGACCGGGCCGCAATCAGTTCATCATCACCAACGAAGAGGTGATGATCGACGGCGACATGGCATGGGTGACCCTGGACGAGAACCTCGTCGATGGCCCGAGCGCGGGCACCATCGCCGCAACCAACGTCTTCGTGCGAACCAGCACCGGCTGGCTGCTCACGTTGCACCACGGCTCACCCGTGATGGCTCGCGTCTGACCACCGATCACCAGCGTCCCGTTTTCGAGCCCTGGCCGGCGAACTCGGCGGCGTCCGCTGACACCACCATCTGCCTACAGTGGACGGGTGACCCCGAACGAACCGTTGCTCGACACGCCCCGGGAAGACGAGGCCGGTGGGTCGCCGGGGCACCACGCAGGCGGATCGCAGATTCCGGGACGTCTCAAAGGTCTGCTGGAGTGGGTTGCGGTGCTGGTGATCGCCATCGGCGTGGCGCTCGTCTTCCGAGCGTTCTTCCTGCAGTCGTTCTGGATCAAATCGGGCTCCATGGAAACGACACTGCTCATCCGCGACCGTGTCATGGTCAATCGGATGAGCTATCGCTTCGGTGAACCCCAGCGTGGCCAGATCATCGTGTTCAAGTCGGTGGACGCCAACTCGTCCGCAACCGGCGAAGAGGACCTCATCAAGCGGGTCATCGGGGTTCCCGATGACCTGGTCGAAGGGCGTGACGGCGTCGTGTGGGTCAACGACGAGCAGCTCGATGAGCCCTACCTCGACGAGGGCCAGTACACCACCGACTTCGGACCCGTTCGGATCGAGCCCGACCACCTGTGGATGATGGGCGACAACCGGGTCCGATCAAGCGACTCGCGCGTGTTCGGGCAAGTTCCGATCGACAACGTCATCGGGCGGGCGTTCTTCCGATACTGGCCGCTCAACCGCGCCGGCAGTCCCTGACCGTTCTGCTCGGGCCATCCGAGCGCGGCCGGTGGTCAGATGCCTCGAGCCTTGCCTGACCGCTTCGCCTCGGCCTGTTTGCGGCGGCGTTCCTCACCTTCACGTGCCCACTGCTCGCGAAGCTCGTCGCTCACCCGCATGTAGTCGGCTCGCCACGACTCGGTGACGTCCCAGACGAGTGGAGCCTGCACGGTGGTCCGAGGCAGGTAGGCCCGCTCGAGCAGGTCGAGGGCCATGCCCAGCACCATCTGCTGCTCGGCGACGTCGTAGGGTCTCCCCATTGGATTGCCCAACGGGTAGTCGACGAAGACGAAACGAGGGACTCCGGCCTGTTCGACGATGTCGCGTGCCGAACCCACGATGACCGTCGGGATCCCGTTGGACTCGAGATGACGGGCGACCAGACTCACGGTCTGGTGGCAGACCGGTCAAAGGGGAACGAGCAGCACCACGTCGACGTCGTCCTCGGTGAGCATTGCCAGTAGCTCGGGGGCATCGACCTTCAGGGTGCGCCGGTGGCTGTAGTCGGTCGGCACGCCGTAGAAACGGGGAGACAGCGATCCGAGACGTCCGGCGGCGACCATCTCCCGGCAGCGCTCCAGCGGCAGGAACGACTCGGTGTCGTCGGTGTGCGTGGCCTCCTTGTCCCAGGACAGATCGGCGGTGTACATGCGCTTCGGGGCGTCGGTCACCGGCAGCGCGTATGGATGCTTCGCCTTGGAATCGGTCCAGTCGGCCGGGCGATCCTCGCGATAGAGGAACGATGTGGTGACGACCCCGATCCGGCTCTCGGACAACGGTTTGGGAAGGGGGGCGAAGGGAGTCTCGTCGTTGAATGCCCATTGGTAGGCCTTTTCGTAGCCATGGGCCGCGTAGTATTCCCGACTCTTGTCGATGTAGCTGACGAAGCGCCGGTGGGTCGGGACATAGCTACGGAAGGGTTCGCTGGGACTCGTGCTCACAGCAGCCGAGAGTACCAAGTGACCCGACGAACGCGAAGCGCCGGACTCCGCCGGCCCGCTAGACCGGCGGTCGTGGCCTGATGACACCAGCAGCTTCGAGCTGTGCCAACTCGTCGTCGCCGAGGCCGAGCAGCTCGCGATAGACCGCGTACGTGTGTTGGCCGAGGCGGGGACTCGGATCGAGTTCGAGCAACTCGCTGTCGTGCCAGCGGATCGGGCTGTGGGGAAGCGGCACCGTCCCCAGGTCGGGATGCTCGATCCATTGCAACGACTTGCGGTCATGGGCCGCCTGGTCACGAACCACCTCGTCGACGATCCGGACCGCAGCGGCCGGGACATGGGCCGCCTGCAATCGGGCGACGACGTCATCTCGGGTGCGGGAGCGCGTCCAGCCCTCGACCAACTCGTCCACCTCGGCCATGTGCTTGGCCCGCTCGGGATTGGAGGCGAACCGAGACTCTTCGAGGAGATCTTCTCGACCGATCACGCCGAGCACCGAACGCCAGTGCCGATTGGTCACGGTGATCAGAGCGATGTAACCGTCGGAACATCGATACACGTCGTAGGGGGCGATGCTCAGCCCTGCGTGCTTGTTGCCGGTTCGGGTCGTGGTACCGGTTCGGTGCCACGGCGTGAGCGCAGTGGCCAACGTGAAGTAGGCAGCGTCGGCCATGGAGACCTCGACCGAGCGGCCCGCCCCGGTGCGTTCACGCTCGAACAGGGCGGTGGTGATGGCTCCAAAGAGGTGCGTGCCGCCGAGGAAGTCGATGTAGGCGGGACCCGCCTTCAACGGCGGCTCGCCCTCGTTGCCCGTGATGGCCATGGCCCCGGTGTGGGCCTGGACGGTGACGTCCATCGCCGGAACCGCATCGGCGACCAGGCTGCCGTCGGGCTGACGGACCCCGAAGCCGGATCCGTGGGCATAGATCAGGCGCGGGTTGGTCCTCGAGAGTTCATCGAAGCCGATCCCCAACCGTTCGGGGACACCAGGGGCGTAGTTGACCAGGATCACGTCGGCTCGTTCGGCCAGGCGGTGCATCAGCTCGACACCTTGGCGCTTCTTGAGGTCGAGCACGACCGATTCCTTGTTCGAGTTCAGCATCGCCAGTGTCAGCGATGGACCCCGGACCCGAAGCGATTCTCCTACCGGCGGTTCGACCTTGATGACTCTGGCCCCGGCCATCGCCAGGAGGAAGCCCGCGTAGGGGCCTTGGTAGATCTGTCCCAGATCCAGGACCGTGATTCCCTCGAGCGGCAGCGGTCGAGCGTTCGACCCCACGACCGACTCGGTCACTTGTAGCTTCCACCCAGCAGCTCGCGGGCCATGATCAACCGCTGGACCTCACTGGGACCCTCGCCGACGCGACGAATGCGCAGTTCTCGATACCAGCGTTCGAGCGGGAGATCCTTGGTCATGCCCAGACCACCGTGAATCTGCATCGAACGGTCGACCACCCGACCCGATGCTTCGGTGGCGACCAGCTTGGCCATCGCCGCCTCGGTCCGGAATCGCTGATTGCGGTCAGCACACTGCGCCGCTTCGAGAATCGCCCACCGCGCGTGCCGGATGTCGATCTCGTTGTCGACCAGCATCCACTGCACGGCTTGCTTGTCGGCCAACGGCCCGCCGAACGTTTCACGGTTCTTGGCCCATTCGATGGCCATCTCCTGGGCCTTGATCGCCACTCCGAGGCAGCCGGCCGCATAGGGGATTCGCTGGCGACTCAGCCGATCGTTGGCAATCCCGAAACCCCGATTGAGTTCACCCAGGATCTGGCTGTTGTCGACCCGCATCTCGTCGAAGGAGATCTCGGTGGCGTAACGAGTCGATCGCAGGGTGTGCACGACACGACGAACGTGGAACCCGGGCGTATCGGTGTCGACGATGAAGGCAGTGACGCCATTGCGTCCGGGATCGTCGGACGTACGGGCGAAGACCAGCGCGAAGTCGGCCTTGTCGGCGCCGGAGATGTACAGCTTCGAGCCGTTGATGATCCATTGATCGCCGTCCTGCGTGGCGCGGGTCTGGATCGCCCGAGCCGGATCGCTGCCGCCCGAGGGCTCAGTGAGGGCGAAACAGCCCTTCTTCTCGCCGCGCAGCGCCGGATACAGATACCGCTCCTTCTGCTCTTCGCTCGCCTCGTAGAGTTGAGCGAGGCCGGCGCCTCCGAATGTGTCGTAGCACGGGTTGTACAGTCCGGCGCGGTGCTGGCTCATCTCGATGGCCATCAGCGCACGGGTGGTCGTGTCGAGACCGGGCCCGCCGAACTCTTCGGGGATGTCGAGACCGTAGAA
>JAHECQ010000004.1 GCA_024641625.1 Acidimicrobiales bacterium
CGGTGGTGGGGTCCGTGATCCGGAATCGTGCGCAGCGTTGGGGCAGCATGATGGCCGACAGCCCGGTGAGCTCGGCACGCAGCTGGTCGGGGGCGGTGACGATCAGGAGCGGAGCTGGTTGAGGACCCGGATGCGTTCGTTGCGGGCCGAGACCCGCGCGATGCGCAGCACCCGCAGCTTCTCCACGACTCCATCTGCGGTCTTGGCGACCGCGGTGGCTTCCCCGGACTGCGCAGCTCGAGCCGCAGCGACCGCGTCCTCGTTCCACCGCACAGTGGGACGCTTCGCCATCGGACACCCCTGCCGACGTAGCCAGAAGCCAAAAGGCTACGTTCAATCTGGCTACGTTCGCAACTTTTTCACAACTTGTGGAAGTCTATATGCCCTCTGACCTGAGGTTTTGGTGGAGCTGATGGGAATCGAACCCACGACCCCCTGCTTGCAAAGCAGGTGCTCTAGCCAACTGAGCTACAGCCCCGAGGAGATCTGAGCTTAGCGGGCGGACCTCATCGAACGACGACCCGCATCAGGTCGTCTCGGTGGCTGCGTTCGATTCCCGACACCCGGCCGTGAGAGGCTGGGCGGCATGCGAATTGCGATTGTCGGTTGTGGCGCCATGGGTTCGGTCTATGCGGGCCTTCTCGCCTCTGGCGGTAACGAGGTCTGGGCTGTGGATACCTGGGACGAGCACATTGCCGCCATCAATGCCAACGGTCTTCGTGTGGCCGGCGCATCGGGCGATCGAACGGTGCGCCTGGCCGGTGCTGTGGTCTCGGCAGCCGAGATCGACGGTCCTGTCGATTTGGTGATCCTGGCCACCAAGGTTGGACAGGTGACCGAGGCCGCGGCGTCGCTCGGTCCGATTCTCCGGGACGACACACCGGTGCTGTCCATCCAGAATGGGCTTGGTGGGCCACAGCGGACCGCGGCTGCGCTGGCACCCGAGCGGGTGGTCATCGGGGTCGTCGGCGGATTCGGCGCCTCGATGGTCGGCCCCGGACATGTCCATCACAACGGCATGGAGTTGGTCCGCCTCGGTGAGTTTGCCGGTGCAGGAGTATCGCCTCGGGTCGAAGCCATCGCCGAGGTGTGGCGCAGCGGAGGCTTCACGGTTGCTGCCTACGAGAACGTGCACCAACTGGTGTGGGAGAAGCTCATCTGCAACGTCGCCTTTTCCGGGCCGTGCACCGTGACCCAACTTCGAGTCGGCGATCTCTTGGCCGACTCCGATGCCTCGTTGCTCTCGGCGACCTGCGCCGCCGAGGCGTTCGAGGTGGCCATGGCCCACGGCATTCCGCTCAGCTTCGACGATCCAGTCGCCTATACCCGCGACTTCGGCAGCAAGATCCCTGGCGCGAAGCCGTCGATGTTGCTCGATTTCGAGGCGAAGCGGCGTTGTGAGATCGACGCCATCAACGGTGCGATACCCGTTGCCGGCGCCGAGGTCGGGGTCAAGGCGCCGGCCAATATCGTGGTGTCGTCCCTCATTCGCACGTGGGAGAAGCGATTCTGACTCGCCCGCAGGTGGACGGTCGGAGTTCGAGAATCGCTACGCATCGGCGCTAGCGTCGCGCGGTGCGATCGAGGACCCAGCTACCCGCCCATCAACGGACCGAAGGGCTCTTCTACGGTTGGGTGATCGTCGCTTCGGTGTTTCTCATCCTGCTCACGACGGCGGGTTTGGGCTTCTACAACGCCTCGGTCATTCTCAAGGCGGGCGTCACCGAATTGGGGGTGAAGCAGGGACCCGCCTCACTGGGGCCGACCCTGTTCTTCTCCATCTCAGGCCTCACAGGCTTCCTCTTGGCCAAGAAGCTCAACGACATCGACCTCCGGTGGTTCTATCTCATCGGTGGCATCATCGGGTCGGGCGCGCTGTTCGGACTCCGTTGGGTCGATTCTCTGGCGCACTACTACCTCTTCTTCGCCGTCTACGGGGTGGCGTTTGCCTTTGCCGGATTGGTCCCGGGTACCACCCTGGTCGCTCGGTGGTTCGACCGTCGCCGCCCAACGGCATTGTCGATTGCGTCCACCGGTCTGTCGATGGGCGGCATCGTGCTCACGCCGTTCGCAGCCAGGAGCATCCGCGCCCATGGCCTGGCCGCTGCTGGGAACTGGATGGCGATCGCGTGGTTCATCGGCGTGGTACCACTGGCCTTGCTGCTGTTGCGAAACTTCCCGGCCGACAAGGGCCTAGAGCCCGATGGTGCCCCCCGTCCGCCGCAGCCGGTGGCCCTGCGCGGCGCAGACTTCGGTCCGGCATGTCGGAGCCGCTTCTTCCTCTGGCTCTGCGCCACCTACAGCATGATCTTCCTGGCCCAGGTCGGCGCGATCGCCCAGCTCTACAGCCTGGCCTCCGAACGCGTCGGCGACGATACGGCTGCGGTCACGGTGTCGGTGTTGGCGTTCACCAGTGTGCTTGCCCGTCTCCTCGGCGGCGTGGTACTCCGCTGGATCAGCACCAAGATGCTCACGGCCGTCCTCGCCGTGGCTCAGGCCGGCGCGCTGGCGTTCCTGGCCATGGCCGACACCCGATACATGGTGTTGGCCGGCACGGTGTTCTTCGGCCTCAGTGTCGGCAACCTGCTGATGCTTCAACCGCTGTTGTTGGCCGAAGCGTATGGCATCAAGAACTACAGCCGCATCTACTCACTCAATCAGTTGATGGGAACCATTGGTGTGGCCGGCGGCCCCTGGCTCCTGGGATACATCCACGACCAGTCCGACTTTCGGACCGCGTTCGCCTTCGCCGCCGGAGCGAACGTGCTCGGTTTCATCTTCCTCACGCTCGCCGGGCCCACCAGTAAGGCCCAGGAATTGTGGAACACGCCGGAGCCGGTGGTGGCAGCGGCAATGCCGATGGCTCAGTCGGCGAGGGCGTAGAACGTCCCGTTGCGGGAACCGACGAAGATCCGACCTTCCCAAACCGCCGGGGTGCTCTCGATGCAGCCCCCCAAGGCGACACTCCACTTGGCCGAAGGTGGGGTAGTGGTGAGGTCGAAGCCGTGCAGCACGCCGTCGCAGTCACCCTGGATGAGCATGTCATCGACGACAACGGGGCTCTGCCAAAGGGGTCCGGGAAGTCTGAGCACCCAGCGCTCTTCGCCGGTCGCCCGGTCGAGGCCCAGGACCCGGCCGTCGTCGGTCGAGACGATGACCAGATCACCGGCGAGTGCCGGTGTGGCCCACACACCGGTATCGGTGCCTCGGTTGGCCTCCCGGCTCCAGATCACGGGATTGTCCGGCGTGGCCGGGTCGAGCTTCATGATCTGGCCGAGCTCCTGCGCCCGAGTGTTCCCACGTTCGTACTCACTGGCCACGTAGAGCATGCCGGCCTCATCGACGACCACCGACGCATCGGTGTCGTCACCGGTCCAGAAGCGGAACACCCGTTCGGGTGTACCCCCGGCGGTGAGGGTCGACAGATCCCAACCCTGAACCAGGCCGCCCGAGTTGGCGAAATACATGGTGTCGCCGCTGATGGCCACCGAGTTCTCGATGGACACGTCCCGGTCGGTTGCGGCCAGAAGCTCGGCGTCCCAGCCTTCCCCCGAATAGACGATTTCGGGGCTCACCGTCACCAGGCCATCCGCGCCGTACCCGCGGTTGAGCTTGATGATGAAGAACCGAGAGTTCTCGCCGCCTTCGAACAGATAGTCGTCGATGACGAGTCCAGAGCCGTCCCAGTCGTTGTTCCACAGCGTTGGTTTCACTGCGTCGGCCGACAGTTTCCACAGCGCCACCGGCTCGGGACGATCGAGGGCGACGACGTGGTAGAAGTTGTCGCGGCTGCCGGTGTAGAGCAGCGGGAAGCCATCGGGATCGATGGTGACGGTCCCCTTGATGATGTCGTCGGTGGCGTAGGGCGGATAGACGACCGCACCGGTGGCGGGATCGAGGAAGTTGACATTGCGGTTGTATGCGCCGAAGGCAAGTCGCCAACCGGTGTCGTCGCCCGGTGGATGGAAGACGGTCGGTTGACCGGTCCAGCCCGACCCGCACCACTGCTTGTTCTCACCGCCGACCGGCGAGTTCGAACAGCCGATGTCGAACGACCAGATGACGTGCGGGTTCTGCGGCACCGGACCGCGTCCGTACCACGAGCGAGTCGGATTGCCTCGGAAGGTGAGCAACCCATCGACGGCTCCGAGGCTCGACCACGCATGCCCCGACGACCGGGGGTCGACCCATCCGGCAAAATCGGTGAACGACTCGAGCGTGGTGGTGGTCTCGGCCACGGTGGTCGACACCGGAGCCACCGTCGTGGCAGCTGCTGTGGTGGACGTCGAGTCGGCGACGCCGCTCGGCGACGCAGCGTCGGAACGTTCGATGACGCTCGGTCGTTGGAGCACCTGATTGGCAAGCAGTAACAGACCGACGATCGACAAGGTGACCCCGAGAAGCTTGGGCAACCACGGCGGACCGGAGCGGATCAAGCGAGACCGCCCTCTGCGATCAATCGTTCCAGGGTGAGCTCTGGGTAGTCGCGCAGCACTCGGTCCATCCAGTAGCGACTCTCGAAGACGGCCAGACGAGTGCCGTCGGCCCGTTCGAGCACCTCGACGCCCTGCATGGCCCGAAGCACGTCGGTCGATGCGGTATCGGTTCGACGGGCGATGGTGTACGGCGTCGCCGTGAGCTCGATCTCGGCGCCGAACTCGTTGGCCAACCGGTGACTGGCGACCTCGAACTGCATGGGTCCAACGGCGGCGAAGATGGGAGCCTGATCGCCCAGATCCCGTTCACGCAGCACCTGGACGGTGCCTTCCTCGTCGAGTTGGGCGATGCCATTGCGGAACTGCTTGAACTTCGATGTGTCCTTGACCCGGGCCCGCATGAAGTACTCGGGAGCAAACGCAGGTAACGGAGGGAACTCGGCCGGGCGATCGACGTACACGGCATCCCCCACCCGGAGATCGTTGGCATTGACCAACCCGATCACGTCGCCCGGCCATGCCAGCTCCACCGTCTCGCGGTCCTGGCCGAACATGGTCTGGGCGTACTTCGTGGAGAACTGACGACCGGAGCGTCCGGAGGTGACGATCATGCCACGCTCGAACCGGCCCGAGCACACTCTGACGAAGGCGATCCGGTCGCGATGGGCCTTGTCCATGCCGGCTTGGACCTTGAACACCAGCCCGGCGAAGGGATCGTCCAGCGATCGACGGCTTCCGTCGGCCAGCGGGCGGGGTGCAGGACTGGGGACGAGGTCGACCACGCCATCGAGCAGGAACCGCACGCCGAAGTTCGTCAGTGCCGAGCCGAAGAACACCGGCGTCGATTCGCAAGCCAGGAACGTCTTGCGATCGGCGACGCGCCCCAGTTCGGTGAGTAACTGTGCCTCCTCCAACGCCGTGTCCCAGGACTCGCCCTCCTCGCGGGCCGCCCGTTCGATGTCGATGACTTCCTCGGGGGCGATGGTGGAGCCTCGGGAGGTGCGTTCGAAGCGGGTGTATTCGCCGGTTCCCTGATGGATGACGCCTCGAAAGTCGCCCGGTATCCCCACCGGCCAGGTGACCGGCGTTGGCTCGACCACCAGGGTCTCCTCGATCTGATCGAGAAGTTCGAGTGGCCCCTGGCCCGGCCGATCGAACTTGTTGATGAACGTGAGGAACGGGATCTCCCGTTCTCGGCAGACTTCGAAGAGCTTCAGTGTCTGTGGTTCGATGCCCTTGGCCGCGTCGATGACCATGATGGCGGCGTCGGCGGCAGCCAGTACTCGATAGGTGTCCTCGGAGAAGTCGCGATGGCCCGGGGTGTCGAGCAGATTGAGGACGCAGTCGCGGTAGGGAAATTGCAGCGCCGTCGAGGTGATCGAGATGCCTCGCTGCTGTTCCAGCTCCATCCAGTCCGACGTGGCCGACCGACGCCCCTCGCGGGCCTTGACCGTTCCGGCCTCCTTGCCCAGTGCACCGCCGTAGAGCAGGAACTTCTCGGTGAGGGTGGTCTTGCCCGCGTCGGGGTGCGAGATGATCGCGAACGTACGCCGTCGAGCGGCTTCCTCCCAGGGTGTGGTCACCCCGCAACACTATCTGGACGCTGCTTCGTCGCTGGACGGCGCGAATCAGATCGCAGCGAGGATGAGGGGCAACGCAGCCAGGAACGAAATGACGGCTGAGATCAGCAACGCTCGACCTATCGATTCCCGCGAACCCACACGCTTGCCCTTCGCCAACGACCCCGCCCGAGGTCGTTCCTCTAGGAATACCTCAGACGGGGAAGTCGCAGAATAGGCAGCAATGCTCTGAGGAGGCCCCTCAGCCGACCTGAGTCTCTTCGTTGCTCTTGAGATCGATGATGCCCAACCGGACCGCACCGAGCACTGCATGGGTGAGGCTCTGAGCATCGAGTTTGCGGTAGATGGCGTTCAGGTGGTTGTGCACGGTTTTGGTGGTGATGCCGAGATAGCGACCCGCTTGCTTGGTGCTCATGCCGTCAGCGATCGCCTGGAGGATTTCGACCTGACGATCCGAGAGCAGTGCCTCCTGGGCCCGGGCGTCGTTCATTGCCGTCAACATCGCTCCGGCCAACGCAGGGGACAGGACGGTCTCGCCGTCGACCACCCGAAGGACCGTTTCGCGCACGTCGGCGAACGAGGTGCCCTTGCTGAGGTACGCCGTGGCGCCCGCAGCGATGGCGTCACGAGTGCGATCGATGTCGTCATGCATGGTGAGCACGGCGATACGGACGCTCGGCAGTGCCTCGCGGATGCGGCGAGTGGCCTCGATGCCATCCATCACCGGCATGGACAGGTCCATCAGCACCACGTCGGGCAGGAGTGCCTTGGCCAGAGCCACGGCCTCCTCCCCCGTCGATGCCTCGCCGACGACAGTGTCGCCGGCGGCTTCGAAGGAACGGCGTAGCCCATCGCGAAGAAGGGTGTGGTCGTCGGCGAGCAAGATTCTGATCATGGGGTAGTGGACCTCTCAGGCGTCGTTCAGGCGTGGGGACTTGTGTGAACGGTGACCGTTGTGCCCCGATCGGGCACGCTGGTGAGTTCGAGGATGGCTCCGACCGAGGCGGCTCGTTCCCGCATACCGACGAGACCGTAGGCATTGCCCCGGATTCCCTTCGACGGATCGAACCCTCGACCATTGTCCTCCACGATGAGTACTCCACGTCCGTTCTCTACTGACCAGCTCACATCGGCGTGAGTGGCCATAGCATGCTTTTCGACATTCGTGAGCGCCTCTTGAGCGATGCGCAACAACTCATTCTCGACGATCGGCGCGAGATGAAGATCGCGATCTGCCGGAACCGTCAGGTTCACCTCGACGTCGCTGCGTTTGGAGAACCGGTCGACGACCTCACTCAGCACCACACTCAAGGGCCGACCAGGGGCCACTGCGGCCCGTAATTCGACGAGGGTGTCCCGGAGTTCGGCGATCGCCCCCTGGGTGTCGCCGTGCAACTGCTTGAGCTCGGCCGAGGGCTCCGGCTGGGAGGTGTTGATGCGTTCGAGCTCGAGGCTGATGTAGGTGAGCCATTGGCCCAGACGGTCGTGGAGATCGCGAGCGATGCGAATGCGTTCCTCTGCTGCAGCCAACGAGCGCAGGTGGAGGAACGAGCGAGCATTGGCAAGCGACAACGCCAACATGTCGGCCATGCCGGCGAGCAGCTCGGCGTCGGCCGAGGTGTAGTAGTTCGGGCTCGAATGCTCTACGGCGACCAGACCGGTGTCGACTCCCTCGACCATCAGCCGGATGTACAGACCGCTGCCCTGGCGACCGAAGCGACTGAGGTCGTCGATCCGGACGATTCCGGTCGCCGCCGCAGCGTCGACCAATGGATTGGGGAGCTGGGCCGACGTCAGCACCGGGTGGAGGTGGAACGCATCCTGGATCTGGACCGACCACAGGTTGTCCTCGTAGCTGAGCAGCGCCAGGCGTTCGGCGTTGAAGGAGTCGCGCAGCTCGGCGCGGGTGGCTTGGAGGATGTCCTCGAGGTCGAGTGATGACGGTAGCGAACGAGCGACGTTGTTGAGAGCACCCAGCAGTTTGTTGGTTTCGACCAGACTCTCCATCCGTGTCGTCAGGGTTCGGCGACCGTCCTCCATGTGCAACAAGCGGAACTGGGCGACGCCGGGGAAGATGGCAGCAGCAGCAAGGGCCATCACGCCCAAGGGGCTCGGTACGGCAAGGTCGCCGGCGGAGAGTGGTGCACTGAGAATGGGGACCACCGAGCTGATGACGAGCGCGGTGAGTGCGGCCCACAGGCCGAGGCGCAGACCCCATCCGAAGGCAACGATGGCGACGGCGACGAGCACCGAACCGACGAAGGGGCTGGCGAGTCCGCTGTCGATGCCGACGGCGGCGGCCAGGATGGCCACGTCGGCCAAGGCGAAGGTCTGTTGCCCGGCGCTGCCATCTCCCAGCTTGAGTGGGCGGACGGTACGCCAGGAGGCGAGGAAGATGGTTGTGGTGAGGGTGGCGACGATGGCGAGATCGCCGCTGAAGGCCAGCCGTTGGGCTGCCCACGCGAGGCCGATCATGACCGCGCCCCATCGCATTGCCGCCAGGACCGCCGCCAGTGATCCGGCTACGGTGGGGCTGAGTTCGAGGGCGCGATCGGAGTCGTCGAAACCGCCGTTTCGGAGCGCGCGGAGGGTGGCGAACAACGCAACTCGCGGCTTTTCGGCCACCTCAAGTTGGTCGGTGCTCGGCACCCAACGTTCGGTCACGGTCTTCCCATCGGCACTTTTCGTCGCTCCTCAACCCCCGGGTACGATCCTGCCGTCACAGAAAAGATTGCATCGGATGTGTCTGACCAGGCAGATGATGCCAGTCGCCAGAGTCAGTGTTGCCGCGCCGCCACATATTGCGCCAGTGCCGAGAGGGAATCTCGGACCGGCACGCTGAACGGCAGCCGAGCGGCGACCATGGTGGCTCGAGCGACGAGATCGTCGATCCGGCGTTCGACTTCGGCGACGGCGCCGGTCGATCGCAGCACATCGACGATGGCTGCGATCTGCTCGGCAGTCAGCGAAGGGTCGCCGTTGAGGTCCAGGACGCGCCGTTGCTCGGGGGTGGCGCGTTCGATGGCGACGGCCAGCAGTTCGGTGGGCTTTCCCTCGCGGAGATCGTTCCCCACCGGCTTGCCGACCCGGTCAGCGTCGCCCAGGACACCGAGGAGATCGTCCCGGAGCTGGAAGGCCTGGCCGGCGGGCCGGCCATACTCTTCGAGCTGCTGCAGCAAATCGGCGTCGATCGTGCCGGCGAGCGCGCTCCCGAGTTGCAACGGACGGACGATCGTGTAGAGCGCTGACTTGAACGTCGCAACCCGTTGAGCGGTGAGGCGATCGAGCTCGGACGCAGCGGCGGTGCGCATGTCGAGGTACTGGCCCAGGTTGAGTTCGATCCGCAAACGATCCCAGATGTCGCGAGCCTGATCGGAGTCGTTGCCGATCAGGCGGTCGGCGTAGACATGACTGAGGTCGCCAATCAGGATGGCGACGCCTTCGCCGTAGCGACGAGGTTCTCCCCTCCAGCTGTGGTCACGGACCCGTTCGGCTTGTGCAGCATGAATGGTGCGCTCACCGCGGCGGGTGTCGGCATCGTCCATGATGTCGTCGTGGATGAGGGCGAAGGCCTGCAGGAGTTCGAAGGCCGTACAGACGTCGAGAATCCGTCCGGTCCCGTTTCCATCCGTTGCAGGGTCGACCACTTCGACCCGACCGGTCGCACCGAGCCAGCCCCAATAGGCGAACGCCGCCCGAAGGCGTTTGCCGCCTGCGGTGATGCGCTCGAGCTCGTCGATGGCCTCGACCAACCGCGGGTCGATGTCCGACCAGATGTCCCGCTCGTGGTCGAACAGTTCGCCGAGTCGGCGATCGACCAGGCCGGCCACTGCGGTGAGACCGGGGGGTACGGAGATCATGTCGCCTCGCCATCGGGGCTTCGTACCGGGTCGGCCGCCAGACGCCCCAGCTCGTTCAAGACGGTGTGCACGTCGCGTTCGACGATGTGGAGGCGGCTGCGACAATGTCCGATGAGAACGGCCGCTCTTCGCACCTGTTGGGTGAGCTCGTCGACATCGACATTGGTGGACTCGAGGCGCGTCAGGATGTCTTCCAGTTCGCCGATCGCGACGGCGTCGTCGAGTTCGACGATCTCGACTTGGTCGGACGGTGTTTCATCGGACGGTGTTTCATCGGACGGTGTTTCGATGTCGTCAGACACGGGGAACTCCCGTTGTCGGTGTCTCGTCGTCGGCCGAATCAGCGTCGGCCGAACCAGCGCCCAGCGACGTTGCTGCCAGCTGACCCTCGGCGAGGGTGATGGTCAGTCGATCACCTGCTGCGGTGTCGAACGGCGATCGCACCAGGGTGCCGTTCGCGCGGTGGACGATCGACCAGCCACGCGCCAGGTTTGCCACCGGGTCGAGAAAGGCGATCTTCACTTCGGCGGTCTGCAGCTGGTGTGAGCGGCGATCGAGTTGCCGATGGGCACTCGCACCCAGCCGGCCGTCCGCGACGTCCAGACGCCCTTGGTGGCGACCGAGTTGGTCGCCGACGCGACCGACTCGGTGAATCTGAGCGTTCACGCGATGTCGCTCGTCGGTGAGCCGCCACTGCACCCGAGCGGAGATCTCCCTGGCCAAGCGGGACAGGCGTTGATCGAAGGCCCGAATACTTTCGATGAGCAGGTCGGCGCATGCCGTTGGGGTCTTGGCTGACCGAGAGGCCACCTGATCGGCCACCGAACGGTCGACTTCGTGACCGACGCCCACCACGACCGGCAGCGGACTGCGGGCGATGGCACGGGCCACCCTGGCGTGATCGAACGCAGCGAGGTCGGAGCGAGCCCCGCCCCCGCGCACCAGGGCGACGACGTCGAACTCGTCGGCGCGACCTGCAGCTGCGTCGAGAGCAGCGACCAGTTCCTCGATGGCTTCGGTTCCCTGTACCCGGGAGTCGAACAGGGTCACGTCGAACGGATGTCCCGAGAGTTCGATCTCACTGAGGAAGTCGGCCGCTGCGGCGCTGTTGGCGCTGGTGATCAGGGCAATCCGAAGCGGGACGATCGGGAACGGCAACGAGGCATTGGCGACGAGGAGGCCTTCGGCTCGCAGTTCGGCGAGGAGCTGCGTACGGGCCAGCTCGAGCTGGCCCAGCGTGTAGGCGGGGTCGATGAGGCTCATGACCAACTGCACGCGGCCCTGACGAGGGTAATAGGCGACCGAGCCGCGAATACGGATCTCGGTGCCATCGGCCATGCGGGTTGCGCTGGACTTGCGAAGGATGGCGTTGACCCGCTTGCGTGCCGTGGCGAAGAGGGCAACAGGCAAGGTGGCCTGTGTGTGCTCGCCGAGTTCGCTCGGATCGACCAGGTCGAAGTAGACGTGTCCGTTGGCCGAGCGCTTGAGGCCCGAGATGACCCCTCGAACCCATACCTCGTCGGGAAAGGCCGTGTTGATCGTCGCCTCCACCTGACGACACAACTGGCCAACCGTGTAGCCGTTGTCGGCGACAAAGCCAAGGTCGGCGCCGTGCGAATCCACCTGTGGAACGGTATCGGGGAACCATCCCCGAAAACGCTGAGCGTGGTGGGTAACGTCGGCGGCCAAGGCCGCCAGTGGCCTTGGCGAAGTGAGCCCCCATTGTCTGATTTGACTGTCGATCGATCTTCCGAGCTGCCCTTCGATCCACCGCTCGCGCCCGTGATCGACCTCGAGCCGATGATCAACCTGGCGCCGGGTCGTCGCAGCGACACTGCCATCGACGGGGTCGCCTTGTCGACGGTGAATCCTGACTCCGGCCGTGCCCACATCATGTACGTGAGCGAGAACCTCGCAGCGATGCTCGGCTTTCGGCCCGATCAGATCCTCGGGCGTAATCCCGGAGCGTTGTTCGCTCCCAGCACGCCGGCCGCTCAGCTCGATGCGGTGGCGCGATTGGTCGAACAGGGCAAGCAGGCGACCGTCCGGTTGGAGCTGGCTCACATCAGTGGCGCCGGTGTCCTGGTGCAGGCCTCCTTTCTCCAGCTGCCGACGATGGCTCGGGGCTGGCCGACGTTCCTTGCCGTCTACCGTGATCTCTCGAGGGGCGTGAGCGAGGAGGAGTTGCTGGCCGAGCAGTCGAGCCTGCTCGATGCCCTGGCTCGAGGCCAACACATCAGTGACGTGCTGCCCCAGGTCGTGGAGCGCATCGAGCGGCAGGTCCAAGGTGGATCGGTGTGGGTGGCCCTGGCCGACGGCAGCGGCAACCTTCGCGCGGTTGCCGCTCGGCACCGAGTCGATCTGGTCGAAGAGGTGGTCGAACTGCTCGACCGCCGATTGCTCACTCAGGGTGGTCGTGCGTCCACTCCCAGCTATGTTCGGTGCGCGGATCTGCCCGATGCCTTGATGGTGGAGCTTCGCAGCCAGGATCTCGACTCGTTCTGGGTGTACCCGCTGGCCGGTGTCGGTCCTCAGCGGCGAGGTGTCCTCGTGGTCGCCCACCGGTCGCGCCCAGGCCCCTCGAGCAGTGAGGACCGTGTACTCACCAGCATGAGTCGAGTCCTCACCGTTGCTGTCGAGCGCAGTGTCACCGAATCGAGCATGGCGCATCAGGCGTTGCATGATGCGCTCACCCAACTTCCCAATCGGGCCCTGATCATCGACCGACTCGAGCAGGCCGTGGCTCGGCTCGGTCGGGAGCGAGCACGCCTTGCGGTGTTGCTCGTCGACGTCGATCGGTTCAAGTCCCTGAATGATTCGTGGGGTCCTGAAGTCGGCGACGAAGTACTCGTCGAGGTCTCGCGCCGTCTCCGCCGCTCGGTCCGCCTGGGCGACACGGTCGGGCGAATCGGCGGTGATCAGTTTCTCGTCCTGTGCGTAGCCAACGGCGACGGCGATGCCGAGGCAATGGCCGAGCGCATCGTCACGGCGGTCGGTGTTCCCGTTCTGCTGTCTTCCGGCGAGGATCTCCACATCACCTCCTCAGTGGGCCTGGTCGTGGTCGATCGTCCGGGTCATGCGCCTGCCAGCATCATCAGCAACGCCGAGCTGGCATTGGCGCGGGCGGTCGAATCCGGTCGAGGTCGGTACGCAGTCTTCGAGCAGGGCCTGCAGCAGCGCATCGTCGTACGTCATGAGGTCGAGCAAGCGCTGCACGTTGCCATCACCGAGGATGAACTCGTGCTGCATTACCAGCCGCTGGTCGAGGTCTCGACCGGTCGGATGGTCGGTGCCGAAGCGTTGATCCGATGGGACCGTCCGGGTCATGGGTTGCTGTCACCGGCCGATTTCATCGAGATCGCCGAGGACACCGGCCTCATCGTGCCACTCGGTGCTTGGGTCGTGGATGAGGTTTGTCGTCAACTGTCGGAATGGCCCGTCACCGTCGACGGCAGGAGACCGGTCATTTCCATCAATCTGTCCGCCCGCCAACTGGCCGATCCGGCGCTCGTGTCGATGATCCTCTCGGCCATGGACCGCCACGCGGTTTCCACCGATGACATCGGATTCGAAGTCACCGAATCGATGCGCGTCGAGGACGTCGAAGTGGCGTCGTCCACGCTCAAACGCCTCGCCGCCCTCGGCTGCAAACTCTCCATCGACGACTTCGGCATCGGGTACGCGACGCTCGACTACTTGCGGCGTTTCTCGATGGCCGACACGATCAAGATCGACCGGTCGTTCGTCGATGGTCTCGGCAAGTCCCGCGAGGACACCGCCATCGTCACCGCATCGCTGGCGCTGGCGGCGTCGCTCGGTCTCACCGTCGTGGCGGAGGGCGTCGAGACCATCAAGCAATATGCCGAGCTCGCCGACCTCGGCTGCGATCTCGCCCAGGGGTACCTCCTCAGTCGCCCCGTGCCAATCGGAGAGGCACACGAATTGTGGCGTCGCCGTCAGCTCATCCTGCCCCCGGGAACGGTTCGGACATGACGCCTCTTCAGTTCGCGTCGCGCTGAAGAACGTGCACCACGCACACTGCGCCGACCCCGACCATATGGGCGAGTCCGGTGCGCGCCCCCGGCTGTTGCCGGGCGCCGGCCTCACCCCGCAGCTGCCGGGTGATCTCGGCCACCTGTCCGGCGCCGGTCGGGCCGATGGGGTGACCCATGGCCAGCAATCCTCCTGAGGGGCTGACGGCACAACGACCCCCGAGATCGAACTGGCCATTGTCAATGAGGCTTGCAGCCTCGCCCGGCCCGCACAGCCCGAGGGCTTCGGTGTAGAGCAGTTCCTCGATGCTGAAGGCATCGTGGACCTCGAGCACGTCGAGGTCGGTCGGACCGACACCGGCATCGTCGAACGCGAGCTGAGCAGTCTCGGCGGTGAGCGCCGCGTCGATGCCCTCACCCGGGCCGTACAGTCGCTCGGTCCGGGTGGCCGATGACAACACCCGGATGGCGCGCCGTCGGTCGAGTCCCAGATGCTGTATCGCATCCTCGGACGCGATGATGACCGCCGCTGCGCCCTCTCCGACCGGACAACACTGGAGGCGAGTGAGCGAACCCGAAATGGGATCGGCCATGATCTCCTCCATCGTGCGGCGTTTCTGGCGCTGGGCGTAGGGATTGTGTGCACCGTTTCGATGGTTCTTCTCGGCCACCTTCGCCACCGCCTCGGCCGGGATGCCATGCATCGACATGTATTCCGAGGCAAGCAGGGCAAAGTGCGTGAAGGGCACGATGGTGCCCCCTTCGAGGTTCTTGATTCCTGCCTCGGCCGGTGCCATGGGCAGGCCATGACGCGGTTTGTCGACGCCCAGCGCGAGCGCCAGGTCGGTCCGTCCCGACGCGACGTCCAGGCACGCCTGGGCCACGGCGCTCGATCCCGAGGCGCTGGCGTTCTCGATCTGGGTCATCGGGATTCCTGAGGAGCCCAGGTGGCTGAGCATGATGCGACTGGCGCCCATACCCAACAGGGCAGTGCCGGTATAGGCCACCTCGACGTCGCGCCACGCAACGCCTGCGTCCTCGAGCGCTTGGCGAGCGGCCGTGAGGCCGAGGGCGACATAGGTGGTGTCGGTGCGGCGCTGGTATCGGTGGAATCCGATGCCGACGACGTACACCTTGCGTTCGCTCAGCAGATTGCGGACCATCAGGCTGCCTCCTCGGTGTCGGCGGCCCGGGCGAATCGTAACGGCAGCGGGCTGTCGGGTGGTTCGGTGATGCCCCGAACCCGTTCACCCACGGCGATGTCGAAGGAGTCGGTGGTCATCACGGCCTTCAACAGCGGACCGTCGTCGAGAAGGATGGATGACACCACGAAGGGCGTCGGCGGAACGTCGCGGTGGTGACGGTGAACCACCGCCGTGGCCTGCACCGTACCGACCGCCCCAAGGTCGTAGGGCTCGAGGCGCTCGGCGATGGCGCCACAGGCTTCGCAGGCGTGGGGGTCCGGTGGGAAGGCAACCCGTCCACAGTCGGAACAGCGGTGGCCGATCAGCACCGGCCGCCCGTGGTCGTCCAACCTCAACAAGCTCGTCGGCGAATGGTCGTCGGTGTCGCTCACGGTCTTCCTGCTGCGTTGGCCTGGCTCATGACGGTCACCATAGATCGCGGTGCGAGATCTCTGCGTGCGTAGTCGTGGTTGTTGTCGACCGCCTGGCCTACGATTCGTCCATGACGCCCGTACTCGAAGGCCTGCGGATCGTAGAAGGATCAGCGTTCGTCGCTGCGCCACTGGGGGGTATGACGCTGGCCCAGCTGGGTGCGGACGTCATCCGGTTCGATGCCATCGGTGGCGGACTCGACTACAACCGTTGGCCGGTCACCGCCGAAGGCGTCTCACTCTTCTGGACGGGATTGAACAAGGCGAAGCGGTCGATCCAGGTCGATCTGCGCAACCCGGAGGGTCGTGACCTCATCGCCAACCTCATCACTGCGCCCGGCGATGGCGCCGGGATCTTCCTCTCGAACTTTCCCGAGACGGGTTGGCTCAGCGACGAGGCCCTTCGCGTGAATCGCGAGGACCTGATCTACATGAACATCATCGGCAACCCCGACGAGTCGACCGCCGTCGACTACACGGTCAACCCGTCATCGGGCTTCGCCATGGCCACCGGTCCCTCCGGCTCGACCATGCCCACGAACCACGTGCTACCCGCATGGGACACTGCGACCGGCCTGACGACCGCCCTCGGGCTCTTGGCCGCCGAGCGGTACCGCGCCCGAACCGGGCAGGGACAGCTGGTGAAGATCTCGCTCACCGACGTGGCGTTCGCCATGGTGGCGAACCTCGGCTATCTCGCACAGGCGCAGCTGTCGCGGGAGGACCGTGTACCGGTGGGGAACGATCTCTACGGCGCGTTCGGTCGCGACTTCCCGACCAGAGATGGACGGCGGGTCATGGTGGTCGCCATCAGCTATCGGCAATGGGCATCCCTGGCCGACGCAACTCAAATCACCGAGCACCTTCCCGCCATCGAGAAGGCGCTGGGCGTCGATCTCTCCAAGGAGGGTGACCGGTATGCCGCTCGGGACGCGATCGCAGCGTTCATCGCTCCGTTCATCGCCAAGCACGACCTCGTCGACCTTCGCGAGATCTTCGATCGACATGGAGTCTGTTGGGGCCCCTACCAAACGTTCAAGCAACTGTTCATCGAGGACCCGCGCTGTTCGATTGACAACCCGATGTTCGCCATGGTCGACCAACCAGGCGTCGGCCGGGTGCTCGCCCCCCGGAGTCCGCTCGACTTCAAGGAGGTCGAGCGTCATTCGCCGAAGCCGGCGCCGAAGCTCGGCCAGCACACCGATGAGATCCTGCTCGACGTTCTGGGGATGACTTCCCACGAGGTCGGCCTGTTGCACGACAAGGGCATCGTGGCCGGACCCGTGGCGTGAGTTTGGACGATCACGAACTCGCCGCAATCCTTGCTGAACAGGCCGGTATCGCCCTCACGGAACTGCGTGAGCGCGAGGGACGGCACTCCGACCCATGGAGCTTGCGCGACATGGGCGACCAGTTGGCCCATGACCTGTTGGTGGAAGAGCTGGCCGAGCATCGTCCGACCGACATCGTGTTGTCCGAGGAAGGAGTCGAGGATCGTCGCCGACTGGCGGCTTCTCGAACTTGGATCATCGACCCATTGGACGGAACACATGACTATCCCTTCACCGACTCGATCGAGTGGGCGGTGCATGTAGCACTGGTCGAGGGCGGGCGGCCTACGGCTGGAGCAGTTTCGGTCCCCGGTCTCGACCAAGTGTTCTCGACTCGAGGCACCATACTGTCCGAGCGCAATCCGCGTGATCAGCCGCTGGTGATCAGCGGCCGATCGAATGGCTTTCTCGGCAGTCGTGTGGCGCAGGCGTTGGGTGGTCAACTGACGGCCTGCGGGTCTTCGGGCGTCAAGGCGATGCTCGTGGTCACCGGGGCGGTCGACATCTACGTTCACGGCAGCGGCCTGTTCGAATGGGACGTGTGCGCGCCTGCTGCAGTGGCCGAGGCCGCCGGCCTGGTGGTCACCGATATCGCCGGGAACGAGATCCGCTACAACAAGTCCGACCCGATCGTGCGGGGGCTGGTGATCGCTCGACCCGAATACGCAAAGCAGGCTCGGCAAGCGCTGGATGCCTCGCTGTAGTTCTCAGAGGAGTCGGTACACGTCGTAGTGGATCGTGTCGCCCTCGAGGGCGCCGATGCCCACGGCCTGCACGTCGTTGAGCCAGGCGTACCGCTCCGAGCCGGTCTCGAACATGGGCGCGGTACGGGCCGACAACCCGCCATCGCCCTGTGGCGTGCCGATGCCTTGGTAGGTCATGAGAATCGACTCGTTGTCGTCGGTGACGAGCAGGAGTCGGACATCGAGGCGGACGGTCTTGTTGGGTCGCCGGTGGACCCAGTCGCCACCGGGAGGGACGACGGTTCCCCTCAGCTCGGGACCCTGGAAGGAGCCACCGGTGACCGGAGCGATGAAGCGGTGACCGGTTGGTCCGTTGCGGATGATGCCGTGAGGCGCATCGCCCACCTCGAGGGTGAGGCTGAAGAGGTGTTCGGCGTCGAGTCTGGTCGGTTCGGTCATGGTTGTGCTTTCGTTGGTACGTGGACGGAACGGATCGAGGTGGGTCAGACCCAGATGGTGAATTCCTCGACCGGGAAGCGGTCGCTTTCGAGTCGGTTGATCGGATGATCAGCGTCGACGTGGCCGAGGGCAACGCCACAGAACAGCTGCAGTTCGCCGGGCGCGCCGACGAACTCGGTGACCGCCGTCTCGTAGCGGGCCCACGCCTCTTGCGGGCAGGTGTCCAGTCCCGCCTCGGTCGCCAGCAACATGAACGTCTGGAGGAACATGCCGAGGTCCGACCACTGGGCCGCACCCATCTGGCGATCGACGTAGCAGAAGATGGCGGCTGGGGCGCCGAAGAAGTCGTAGTTCTTTGCCATCTGGCGCAAGCGGGCCGGCTTGTCGTCGCGGGGAATGCCGATGGTGGCGTACATTGCTTCGCCCAGCTGGAAGCGGGCGGTTCGGTAGGGTTCCTTCAGGCTCTCCGGATAGACGGGGTAGGCGGCCTCGCCGGGCTTGCGGTCGGCAAGGAACGTGCGGAACCGGTCCATAGTGCCGCCGTTGAGGACGTACACCTTCCACGGTTGAACGTTGCCACCCGAAGGCGCGCGGGCGGCCTTGCGGAGCAGTTCGGCAATATCGGCATCGGGAACCGGCGTCGGAAGAAATGCTCGAACCGACTTCCGACGAAACACGGCGGTGGTGACGTCCATCATCGCATCTTGCCCGGGTTCTATTCGATGGGCCAGCCCGGTACGCCCTCGTCCAGCTGGACACCGAAGGTGTTGAGGAACCCCGACACCAGTCGATAGAAGCCGGCGGTGACCACGAGTTCCATGAGTTCGGCGTCGTTCCAACGCTGGGCCAAGGCGGCAAAGGTGGCGTCGGTGACGCAGTCGTCGTCGCACAGCTCGTCGGCCAACGCGATGAGCAGTCCATCGTCTTGTGACCAGACGTGTTCGGCCCCGGCGAGGCCGTCGATCTCGGCTTGGGTGAGGCCGCATCGCAGGCCGATCTCGGTGTGCTGACCGAACTCGTAGACCGACTGCGCTCTCCAACCGATCCGCAGGATGACGATCTCGCGTTCACGCTCGGGCACCAGGCCCTTGTTGAGAATGAAGCCGCCCAACAGATTGAATCGCTTCAACAGCTTCGGGTGATGGCTGAGCATCCGGAAGATGTTGAGCGGCGTGCCGTCGCGGCTGATGGCGCTGCGAAGTCCCTCGGTGGCCTCGTCGGTGGGGTTCTCGTTGTAGGGAACGCGAGGCGCAGCGGGGCGCACTCGGGACGCGTCGTCTCCGGTCATCGTCTACTCCTGGACCAGCTCGATGAGGGTGCCGAAGCTGCCCTTGGGATGAATGAAGGCGACGGTCGTGCCTCGGGAGCCTGGCCGAGGCGCCTTGTCGATCGGTGTGGCGCCCGCTGCGACCATGGCCGCCAGCGCGGCCGCACAGTCATCGACCCGGTAGCCGACGTGGTGGAGTCCTTCGCCTCGCTTCTCGATCGCCTTGGCGATGGGGGAGTCGTCGCGGGTTGCCGCCGTCAGCTGGATGTAGGAGTCGGCGACCTTCACCAAGGCCTCCTCGACGCCGTCGCTCTCGACGATCTCGCGATGGTGGACCTCGGCGCCGAAGGCCGCTTGGTAGTAGGCAATGGCCGCTTCGAGGTCGCGAACGGCGATGGCGATGTGATCGATCTCGGTCAAGAGCATGGTTCGGTCTCCGATGGTGCAAGAGGGATGGGGGAACAGCAGTGGTTACTCGGGTAGGACGATGAGTGAGGGCGCAGGGGCCGGTGGCTCGGTAGCCGAGGGCTCAGTGGACGAGGGAATCGGCGTGGCGGCGGAACATGGTGATCTTCTCCTCGCCGATGCGCTCGCGCTTTTCCGGATCGGAGATGCCCTCGCCTTCGCTGTCGGCGAGGCAGAGTACGCCGAGTTTGCCCTCGTGCAGATTGTGGTGCACCTGGTAGGCGGCCTCGCCGACCTGGTCGAGGCTGTAGACCGCGGACAGGATCGGGTTGATGGCGCCTCGGTCGATGAGGCGGTTCATTGCGTAGGCTTCGCCGTAGTTGGCGAAATGGCTCGAGACGATCTGTTTCAGCTTCATCCAGAGGTGGCGGTTGTCGTACTCGATCATGTAGCCGGAGGTTGCCGCACAGGTGACGATGACACCGCCGCGCTTGGCGGCGAACACCGATGCGCCCATGGTCTGGCGTCCCGGATGCTCGAAGACGATGTCGGGGTCCTCGCCGACCAGGTCGCGGATGCGAGCACCGAAGCGTCGCCACTCGGACTCGTCCTGTTCGTGTTCGTTCCTCCAGAATCGGAAGTTCTCGGCCTTGCGGTCGATGACGGCTTCACAACCCATCTCGTGCAGGAGTTCGATCTTGTCCGCCGACGAGACGACACCGACAGGAATGCCGCCGCCGTTGAGCACCAGTTGGGTTGCGTACCCGCCGAGCCCGCCGGTCGCCCCCCAGATGAGCACTGTGTCGCCCTGCTTCATGGAGGCTGCGTTGTTGCTGACCAACATGCGGTAGCTGGTCGAGGCGCACAGGGCATTGACCGACGATTCCTCCCAGGTCAGGTGGCTGGGCTTGGGCATCAGCTGGTTGGCCTTGACGACCGTCAGGTCGGCCAGTCCGCCGAAGTTGGTCTCGAAACCCCAGATGCGCTGGTTGGCGGCCTTCATGGAATCGTTGTGCGATGACGGGTCTTGATCATCGACGTAGTTGCACTGGATGACCACCCGATCGCCGGGCTTCCAGTTGCGAACAGCCGAACCGGTCCGGATGACCACGCCGGCGCCATCGGAGCCGAGCACGTGATACGGAAGATTGTGACGCTGCCCCCAGATGCTCTCGCGTCCCAGGCGCTCGAGGAAGCCGAAGGTGGGCAGCGGTTCGAAGATCGACGACCAGACGGTGTTGAAGTTGATGGAGCTGGCCATCACGGCGACGTAGGCTTCGTCGGGCGCCAACTCGGGCACCGGCACCTCATCCACGTGGATTGCCAGGCGGGGGTCCTTGTCGTCGGAAGCGACGTCGTCGAACATCCGCATGTCGTCTCGGCGGACGAATGCAGCCCGGTAGTTCTTGGGCAATGGCATGTTCGCCAGCTCGGCGCCGCTGGCGTTGTTCTTGATGGCTTCGAGAAACTCCTGCATGGCAGCACGGTATCGGAGCAATGCGTTGTCGGACGGGTGGATTTCGACTCACAGGCTCTCGCGAAATGCCGACTGGGTAGGCTGAGGAAGGAAGGGAATCACCGTGCCACTACGACCTGACGAGATCGAGAACCGAGAGTTCGCATCGAGTCTGCGAGGTTTTGACAAGCATGAAGTGCGCGCGTTCCTGCGGCGGGTCGCCAGTGATGTCGGTGAGCTGGAGACCGAGCTCTCGAGCCGCGAACTGACGTTGCCGGATGGGAATCAGCCCGCCGATTCGCTGTCGATGGCTCCGGCGACCATCGACGAGGATCGCTTTGCCGCCCTGGGCGATCGCATTGCGAGTCTCCTTCGCCAGGCCCACGAGGCGGCATCGGAGACCAAGCAACAGTCCGAGGAGAAGGCGGCGCAGCTTCGCTCGGCCGCCGAGGACGAGCTCGAGCGAGCGCGAGTCGATGCCGGCCGCACGCGCGAAGAGGCCGAGGCGACTGCAGTGGCGCTTCGATCCCAGACCGAAGAGGAGTCTTCGCGACTTCGGGCTGAGGCCGACCATCTGAAGGCCGAGGCCGATCGTCTCCACAGCGAGGCGTCGGCCGTTCGTGGTGAGGCCGAGCAGCAGGTCAACGAGCTTCGTGCCGAAGCCGAGCGCTATGCCAACGACGTCCGTGGTGAGGCCGATCACTCCCGTAGCGAAGCCGAGCAGTTCAGCAGCGAGCTTCGGTCCGAAGCCGAAGCACTCAAGGCGGAGGCCGATCGGTTGCACGCCGAAGCGCAAGCTGTCCGCGATGAAGCGGATGCCATTCGTGCCGATGCCGAGCAACATGCCGTGCACCTGCGGGACCAGGCCGAGGCGGAAGCCGACGCCATCCGCGACCGGGCCGAGGCCGAGGGCACCGCCCGTCTCGATGACCGTCGAGTTGCCCTCGAGCAGTCCGAGGCCCAGATGTCGGACGAGCGCGAGGCAGCCCTGGCCGAAGTAGCCGAGGCGCGTCGGCAGGTGTCGACACTGCTCGAAGAGGCTCGTGCTCAGAGTGAATTCATCAAGCGCGAGGCCGAGGAGATCGTTCGGGCGAAGGTGCGCACCAACATCGATCAGGCCCAACGCCGCATCGACGTACTGCGGAATACCGAGACATCATCCCGCAACCGCATTCTCACAGCTCAGCGTGAGCTCGAGGCGGCCCTGCACCGCCTTGATTCCGAGGATCCCCCCGAACTCGGTGCCGACACCGAAGAGGCGGTTCTGGTCGAGGCCGAGCAACGCGCCATCGATGCCGAGTATCCCCCGTTCCGGGCCGAGCGCGAGGGGCCGTCTTCCTCCGAGCTCGATGACGAGTGGTATGCCGATGAGGCTGCCGACGCCGAGGTCATCGAGGGCGAGGTCATCGAGGGCGAGGTCATCGAAGCCGAGTACGTCGAAACCGAGTACGTCGAAACCGTTGTCATCGATGCCGAGTTCGTTGAGGACGACTGGAGCGACGATTCCGGCGACAGCGGGTACTCCGAGGACCAGGACGCTTCGATCGCCGACGACTTCGACGTCGTTCCCGAATCTTCGGAAACCTCCTATCGGCCCTCTGCTGACGCCCGCGAGCCCGACGAGGATGCCGACCCCGACCCGGACGAGAGTTCGTCGCCTTCATCCCCGACTCCCGAGAACGAGGACGCGTTGGCCAGACTGGTGCGTGAAGCCATGCAGCGCGTGGTCGAGGACGCCCGCAACGACAATCCCTGAGTCGTGAGGTCGATGCTGTCGAGTCGATGGCGTCGAGATGAACGCCCTGGTGGTTGGACGGTAAGGTGAGGCTCCTAGATCGAAGCAGAACGGGAGCGGAACATGCCTGGGTCCTACATCGTTGCGGGTGCTCGCACCCCTATCGGAAAGCTCGGGGGATCGCTCGCCGGCTTCTCCGGCACTGATCTCGGCGGCTTCGCCATCACGGCAGCTCTGGAACGGGCCGGCATTGCCCCCGATGCCGTCGAGTACGTCTACATGGGTCAGGTCCTGCAGGCCGGTGCGGGGCAGATCACCGCTCGACGCGCTGCGGTGAATGCCGGCATTCCCATGTCGACCCCGGCATCGACCATCAACAAGGTCTGCCTGTCGGGCCTCAACACCATCTTCTTGGCTGATCAGCTGATCAGCTCGGGCATGGCCGATGTCGTGGTCGCCGGCGGTATGGAATCCATGACCAGCGCGCCGTACCTGCTGCCGGGCGCTCGCGCCGGGTTCCGCGCCGGCGATCAGACCCTGGTCGATTCGATGCTGCACGACGGTCTGTTCTGCGCGTTCGACGCGTGCGCGATGGGTGCAGGCACCGAACGTGACGCGGCGGCTGCTCGGATCGCACGCGAGGCACAAGACGAGTTCTCGGCGCGCTCGCATGAACGCGCTGCGGTTGCCCACAAGGAAGGGCGCTTCGCCGACGAGTTGGTCACGGTCGAGGTCCCTCAACGCAAGGGCGATCCATTACTCGTCGAATCCGACGAGGGTATTCGCCCCGGAACCACCGCCGAATCGCTCGGCCTGCTCAAGCCGGCGTTCGCTGCGGGGGGCACGGTCACTGCAGGCAATGCGTCGCAGATCAGCGACGGTGCCTCCGCGGTCGTCATGGTCAGCAAGGCCTACGCCGAGCGCTTGGGAGTCACCCCGCTCGGCGAGGTCGTCGGGTACGGTCAGATCGCCGGGCCTGACACCTCGTTGCTCACGCAACCTTCGCGAGCCATCCGCGCCGCCCTTTCCCGCACCGAACTGTCGACGACGGACATCGAACTGTTCGAGATCAACGAGGCCTTTGCCGCAGTGGCGCTGGCCAGCATGGACGATCTCGGGATTACTCCCGATGTGGTCAACGTCAACGGCGGAGCGGTTGCCCTCGGACACCCCATTGGTGCCTCGGGCAATCGGCTGGCCCTCACGCTCCTGCACGAAATGCGTCGCGAAGGCCGCACGGTCGGAGCGGCGTCCCTGTGCGGCGGCGGCGGCCAGGGCGACGCCCTCATCGTGCGCTCGGTCAACTGAGCCCGGCGAGCACCTCGACGCCGAAGAGAACGTGACAAAGTTCTCAGGCCGGCTTGTCAACTCTCCTCGGGTGTCGTAACGTAATCGAAATCAAACAGCTGCAGCCGCCTTGTTCTGGTCGATAGCGATGGGTGGCAGCAGTCCATGGACTACTGGGTCGGTGATCTCCTCTCCCCGCCGACCCGGTAGTCGTGTTTTTGACCCCTTTTCCACTACTTCGGTCGTTGGCCTTGGTGACGCCAGCCTTGCTTGCAGGGGCGTTGTGCCTGTTCAACGCACTCGTTGTTGTCCTCCTGTTGCCTGGTCGGGGCATTGGGACAAGCGCTGGATGCCGCCGCTCAGCCGAGGTGTTGGCGGCCTTCGATCGCCCGGCCGAGCGTCAGCTCGTCAGCGTATTCGAGGTCGCCGCCAACCGGGAGGCCAGATGCCAGTCTGGTTACGGTGATGCTGAACGGCTGTAATATTTTCGTTGCGATGAACGCCGCGGTGGTTTCGCCTTCGATGTTGGGGTTCATGCACAGGATGACCTCGGTGATGTCCTCACTGGCAACCCGGAGCGCCAGCTCCTTGATGCGTAGTTGCTCGGGGCCGATTCCCTCGAGCATGTTGATGACGCCCTGGAGGACGTGGTATCGCCCTCGGAACGCACCGGTCTTCTCGATGGCCGAAATATCCTTCGGCTCCTCGACAACGCAGACGACGCCCTGCTCCCGTCGGGGGTCCCGGCAGATGTCGCACTCGGCCGACTCGGCGACGTTGAAGCATCGCTCGCAGAACGACACGGTCTCTTTCATGGTGACGATGGCGTCGGCGAGGCGACGCGCATCGACCGCATCGGCCTTGAGCAGATGGAAGGCGATGCGCTGGGCGGACTTCGGTCCGATGCCGGGCAGGCGGCCCAGCTCGTCGATGAGGATCTCGACCGGTTTGGCGTAGGCGCTCACTGGCCACCGAGCAGGCCGCCGAGCCCCCCGAGATCGAGGCCGCCCAGGCCTTGTTGCTGGAGCTCGATGACCTGGGCGCCGGCATCGCGCAACGCCGCCAACACGAGATCTTCGAGCAGTTCGACGTCGGCTGGATCCACGACATCGGGGGCGATGGTGACCGAGCGGAACTCGCCGGCGCCGGTCATCTCGATGATGACCTTGCCTCCACCGGCGCGGCCGGCCACCGTCTGCATGGCTTGGGCTTCTTGGGCCGCCATCATTTGCTCTTGCATGGCCTGCGCCTGTTGCAGCAGGTCGTTGAAGTCGAGACCACCTGGATCGGACATGAATCCTCGCTTGATCGGGTTGTGGGCGGATCTAGTCGGGCGGGGGAGCGACGAGCGTCGAGCCGGGGAAGGCCTTGGTGAGGCGATCGATCCCGCTGGAGGCGATGTCGGTGGCGTTCTCGAGCTGGGCGACATCACTGATGTCGATGTGCTCCTCGGCCTGCGGTGCGGCCGGCGGCGGTGCATCCGGGGCCGCGTTGCGGGCAGCGGCCGATGGCGCCGTCGAGGCTGGATCAACGATGAGACGCACGGTCAAGGGGCGTCCGAAACGCTGGTGCAACGCATGTTCGAGATCGCCGCGAACCTCTTCACAGCGTGGGACGACGTGGGCGTTGGGGAGGGCAAAGGTGGCGAGGTCGCCCTCGAGGGAAACGAAGTGTCCGAGTCGGAAGCGAGCGCGGACCCGCTGCTCGAGCTCATCGAGAAATCCGGCGGCGAAGGCGGCGGTCAGCTGCTCGATCGTGACCGCGGCGGCGTTCGCCGGGGCCGCGGGTGGAGAGGTCGCTGCCGGCGGAGAGGGCTGGGGGGTTGGTGGGGCCTCGAGCGGCGCCGAGGGGCGAACCGGGGCACTGGCGGTCTGCTGGTCGGCGAGGACGTCGCGGGCAGCAGCAGCGGGCCGGCGGCGAGGCGGCCCGGGCATGGCTGCTCGGGGTGGCGCCGGAGCCGCAGGCGTCGATGGTTCGGTTGCCTGGGTGCCGGTCGACTGGGTTCCGGCTGACTGGGTCTCGGCCGACTGGGTTCCGGCTGACTGGGACCGGCGGAGGCAGAGATGGCGCGCGGGGCCGCGTCTGGAGCAGGAGAGCCGGCGGTGAGGCCACCGTGGGTCAGCGCAGCGATCTGCTGCTCGAGGGCTTCGATGCGCTGGAGGAGGGCACCGAGATCGCTTCCCTCCCGACGAGTCAGACGAAGCAAGCTGACTTCGAGCGGGACCCGGGGGTCGGGGGCCTGACGCATGTCGACCAGCGCCTGCCCCAGTTGTTCGAGCGCCCGGGTGATAGTGGCCGCGCCGAGCGAGGTCGAGAGCTCGGCGGCCCGCTGCCGGGACCGGTCATTGAGGTGAGCGAGAGGAGCCCCCATCGCAGCCAGGAAGGCATCGCGCAGCAACGCGAGTGTGTCCTCGCCGATGACCCGAGGCTCACGTCCCGCCTCGAGCGCTCGTTGGATCGAGGTGAGCGCCGCGCCCGGATCACCCGAGCCGATCGCCATGGCAAGTTCGTACCCGACGTCGGACGTGGTCGGAACACCACCGGCCGCAGCGACCAGGTCGAGCGCAGACAGTGTGTCGCGAGCTGAACCGCCGCCCTGTCGCAGCGCATACTCGATGCCGACGTCATCGACATCGAGACCGGCGTCGTTGATGACCCAGCGGACGTGGTCGGCCAGTTCGTCGCCTGGCAGCAGATGGAACTCGAAGTGTTGTGTGCGGCTCCGAATGGTGGGGACCACTTTGTGGGGCTCGGTGGTGGCCAGAACGAACACGACGTGTGGCGGGGGCTCCTCGAGGGTCTTCAGCAGGGCGTTCTCGGCCCCCGGTGTGAGCATGTGGACCTCGTCGAGGATGTACACCTTGGTGCGCCCAGGCGAACCGAGTGACACCTTGGCGATGAGGTCGCGAATGTCGTCGACCTTGTTGTTCGAGGCTGCATCGAGTTCGTGCAGGTCGAACGACCGTCCATGCTCGATGTCCACACAGCTCTTGCAGGTACCGCAGGGCTCGCCCCCGGTGAGGTGCTCGCAATTGAGGGCTTTCGCCAGTACCCGGGCCGTGCTTGTCTTGCCGGTGCCTCGGGGACCACTGAAGAGGTAGGCATGACCGTACCGTCCTTCGGCCACTGCGGCCTGCAACGCCTGAGTGATATGAGGCTGGCCCTTGATCTCGGCAAAGGTCTGGGACCGGTACCGCCGGTAGAGGGATTGATACGCCACGCCCCCGATCCTACCCAGGCCCGGTGATGTCGTGTCCGTCCAGCAGGTCGGCCAATCTCGCGCGGGGCCGAAAGGCGGGGTCAAAAAGACTGCCGCCTGTCCTCGCAAGTGGCGGCCAGACGATCTGCGGCGCTCCGAAGGATCCGCTGAGAGCTGCTGCCTTCCGGCCCTGACTCGGTTCACGGTCTTCGGACGCACAGGGTCCGACCGCCACCTGCCAGAACAGGCGACGAAGCGGTATCCTAGCGGACTCATCGCCGACCACTCCCTGTTGGTCGTCCTTGGAGGAGTGCGAGAGCGGCCGAATCGGCACGCTTGGAAAGCGTGTGAAGGGAGACCTTCCGTGGGTTCGAATCCCACCTCCTCCGCCAACTCGTCAGAGAATGCGGATGGGAAGCTCCCGGGGACCCCTCACCTGGCCGGCCGACCATCGCACGAGAGCCGGATCGACCAGCTCGAACTCGGGGATCCGCTCCATCCAGGTCTCGATCGCCACCCGGAGTTCGAGCCGTGCAAGATTCGAACCGAGGCACCGATGGATGCCCAGTCCGAAGGCACTGTGTCGATTCAACTTGCGATCGATGATGAATTGGTCGGCGTGCTCGAACGCGTCCGGGTCGCGGTTGGCGGCCGGGAAGGGAAGCAGGACCCAGTCGCCCTTGGAAACCGGACAGCCGCCCAGGGTGTGGTCGGTCACCGCGATGCGAGCCATCGTCACCGGTGCAGAGAAGCGGAGGAATTCCTCGATGGCGAACGGGTGAACCGCGGGCTCGTTGGTCCATCGATGCCGATCACCGGGATTCTGCGCCAGGTGCCACAGCGAGGCGCCGATCACCGACCAGGTGGTGTCGATGCCGGCAATGAGCACAAGGGCGATGGCGCCGAACAGGTGCTCGGGCGCCAATGGCCGGCCGTCGATGTCGATCGACAGGAGATAATCGATGAGATCGCCCTCGTCGGGGTCTGTCGGGTTGTCTCTGTGCTCGGCGATCTTGTCGGCGAGGTAGAACTCGAGCGAGTCCTCGTGCTCGGGGAGCTCGTTGG
>JAHECQ010000203.1 GCA_024641625.1 Acidimicrobiales bacterium
CTCGTGGGCTCCCACGAAGAAGGGGCCAACGAGGTGGCCACGATCATCCTCGTTGACGATCTCTACGACTTGTCCCACGCTCAGTTCGAGCGAAGCCGGCAGAAGATCGAGCGTTTCCCCGCGGTCGATGGCCGCGCCTGATCCGAGAGGGATGACGAAACGGTGATCGACCCGAGACCCATCGGCCGGGCGAATCTCGAGACCCTGTTCTGACCCGAAGCCACAACTGTTGGTCACCAGCGCGAATCCGAACGGCACCACCGCGAGGAGGACGCGGCGGGCGACGCACGCTGTGGACAGCCTCGATCGGTCCATCACGACACCAGGTCGAGCAAGTGGCGCAGGTCTGCCGTCAGGTCAGATGCCGATGTTCCGAACGGCCAGGTGAGCAGCAGCTCGCCGCCATCGTCGATGGCGTAGACCGAGGCGGTGTGGAACACCTCGTCCGTCCCCTCAACTGTCTCCTTGCCGTAGTCCGCGCCGAACCCCCCAGCGACGGCGCGCAGTTGCGCATCATCATCGGTGTGAAGGGCCACGCCGTCGGGGACGAAGGACTGGAGGTAGCCGCGCAGTATCTCGGGCGTGTCGACCTCGGGATCGATGGTGATCATCGCCACCTGGACCTGACCGGACGGTTCACCGACATCGTCGAGGGCGCGACCCAGATCGGCCAGGGTGGTGGGACAGACGTCGGGGCAGCTGGTGTAGCCGAAGTACACGAGCAGCAAACCATTCGGCGGGGCGACGAGCGGAAAGGGCTTCAGTGTGCCGTCGGCCTGCACCGCCGGAAGCTCGGAGTCACCGACGTACGGCGCCGGATCCCGGGCATAGCCCACCAAGGAAGGCGCAGAGTGGCCGCAGGCCACGAGCAGGAGCACCGCAAGCATCCAGACCCATCGAATGGCTCTCATTCCAGTTCCTCGATGTAGGCCACGACCGCATCGACCTCGTCGGGTGACAATCGGTTCATCGGCATCGCAAGGGCCGAACCGGCGACCACATCGGCTCCCGGATCGACGATGGCCCGATGCAGGTACGAGGCATCGGCAACAACCCGTGACCCGTCGGCCAGCTCGACCGTCGAGCCGGCGAGACCGGCCCATGCCGGACCGACCCCGCCTTGGCCATCGGCGCCGTGGCATGCCACGCATCCGGCATTCTCGGCGATCTGGCGGCCTGCCTGTGCCGCTTCGGAGAGGGACGACGATCCATCGCCACCGCACCCTGCGCCCAGGGCGAGGATCGCCGCCAATGCAGTGCCGCTCAGCGCGAGTGCCCGAAGCGTCATGGCGCAGCAGTTCTCACCTCGACCGCCACCGTCCGGGTCTCGGCCTTCTCGAAGTCGAGAACCAGACCGAACGTCTCCCCCTCGACCAAGGGCTCGGCCAAACCGAGCAGCATGATGTGATAGCCACCGGGGGCAAGCGCCACCGACTCCCCCGCAGGCAGTTCGAGCCCGTCGGCCAGCTCCCGCATGGTCATCGCCTGGTCGCCGTCCATCGAGTCGTCCGAGTTCATGTCGTCGGAGCTCATCTCGTCCTCGACAGCCACGGTCTCGTGCAGTTCGGCCGATTCCGCCACCGACGGATCGACCGACACCGACAGCAATCGATCTGCCTCTCCGGCGGTGATCTCCATGTAGGCCGCACCGGCATCGACCATCATCGGGCTCACCCGTGCCCATGCCCCGGTGATCTCGATACCCGATCCGGCGGTGCCACTCTCGCTGTCGTCGCCGTTGGCGTTGTCGCTGCTACCGCCACAGGCCGCTGCCATGACCAGCACGATCGCCGCGATGCCTGCCATCATCGCTCGCGCTCGCAGACCACGTGTCGCGCCCGTCTCACCCATGTTTCATCTCCCATAGCGTTGTTCAGAGCGCCGATACCGACGCCGTCAGGGAGTAGACCGGGCGAGCGGGCCAGAAGTTCCAGCCACCGGTCGCTCGCTGAGCGATTCGGTCCGGCGCCGCTACCTGTGGTGGTGGATACGCAGCGCCAGGCGACCGAGCACCCGCAAGGATCGGATCGAGGAGACGATCTCGACTTCCGCTCACGTGGGTCGAGTGTCGCCTCGGGAGAACGCAGCGATGCTGCGGGCGGTTTCACGGCTGATCTCGGGACAGGCGATGGGATGGATCTCGGTGGCGTGGATGGTGCCCATCACCTGACGACAGCCGGCCGCGACGCCCGCTTTTAGCAACAGACGATAGAAATTGATGCCCTCATCGCGAAGAGGATCGCACTCGTTGACGCTGATCATCGTGGGTGGCAGTCCCCGCACATCGTCGAGGGTCGCGAAGCCGGGCCAAGCGAGCGGATCGCCGGCCTCGAAGGCTTCGATGCCGTAGCCCATTCGGCCCTGGTTGTTGTGCAGGTCCATGAAGATGCCGTTGTTCTCCACCGAAGACGGGCTGTCCGGGTGCGGCCAGCTACCCAAGATGTACGGACACAAGGCATACAGACCCTGGACCAGGTCGATGCCGTCCTCGCGCAACAAGCGCATGCCCGTCGCCAGTGTCAGGTTCCCGCCCCCACTCTCGCCGGCGATGACGATGTTGGCCGGGTCGATGCCGAGACGCTGCCCGTTCGCGGCCAGCCATCTCACTCCCGAGACGCAGTCGTTCAGACCCGCCGGGTACGGAGCAACTTCGGGCGCCGAGGACGGAATGACCGCGTTGCGGAAATCGACCATGGCGACCGCCACGCCGCAACGGGCGATGATGCGAGCCCACGCCCGATAGTTCCCGTCGAAACATGACATCGAAGTCATCCCACCGCCATGAATGTAATAGACGCATGGCGGCGAATCCCCGGCGAAATCCGGACGCACGAACATGATTTGGATCAGGTTGCCGCCCGGTTCCGACACGAAGGTTTCGGTGGTGACCGTCAATCCGTTGGAGGGCGCGATCTCCTCGGTGTCCATCCTGGCGACGAACGCAGCCGCTACCTCCCGGGCTCGAACCGCCTTCTCGCTGGAGTTGCGGGCCAGAACCTCCTCACGGTCCGAAAGATCCCGCCCGCGAATCACGGGCATCTTCCCGAACAACGCGTTCAACCGGGGATCGATACGCGGGTCCTCGGAAAGCTTCGACATCGGCTGATCGTAGGTCAGGACCACCAACCGCCACGCGCGAGACCAGCCAGAGCGACACCCCTCGGGTTCCGGCGGCTGCGAGGTGAGCGTTGATTGCCTCGAAGGCGAGCTCGCAGGCTTGGCGCCGTGTCAGTTCCGCGTTCGGGGTCGGTCGTTCAGCGTCGAGCAGGGGTTCGATGCGGCGGCGGGAATCCGGCTGTGACGACGCTGTGGTCATTGAGTTCGAGGAACACGGCCGCAGCGAGCCAGCCGAGAGTTTGTTGCCATCGATGCGAGCGTGATTCCCAACGATCGACTGCACGAGTGATGCGGATCGAGTGAGGTCTCGTGCCAACTGCCTCGGACAAGGCCCGCCGATCACGGCTGCATCGATCGTGGGTTCCTCATCGAGCCAGCTGAGGATTGAGTCCTCAGAAGCTCGGGCAGTAGGGTCCGGGTCGGGCCAACACAACGTGGGAGCATCATGGACACCGACGCAACCGAGGATCAGCGGGCACTTCTGGACGTGTCCGCTCGTTTCATGAAAGAGATCTGTCCTCTCGACCTTCTTCGTGAGCCGGAGCGTCTCGATGACGACTTCCGTAGGGCGTATCGGAAGCAGGCCGCCGATCTGGGCTGGTTCGCCATGCTCGTGCCCGAAGACGCGGGCGGCGGCAGCCTCTCGGGCAACGGCATGCTCGACGCTGCCCTCATTGCCTACACCCGGGGGGGCCAACTCCAGCCCGGACCGTTCGTCGGTACGAACGTCGTCGCGCACACGATCGCTGTCGCCGGCAGTGACGATCTCCGGGCGAGGGTGCTGCCGGACTTGATCGGCGGTGAGGCCTCGGCATCCTGGGCGGTCGCGGCCGCGAACGACCGGCTACTCGATGGAGGCGTGACGGCAACGACCGAGCGCGATGGCGGGCTCCGCCTCAACGGAGCGAAGACGGCGGTACAGGACGTGGAGCCCGGATCTTGGCTGTTGGTGACGGCCCGAGGCGAGGAAGGACCCATCCAGGCAGTGCTGGGTATTGACGCCCCAGGCGTGACCATCGTCCAGCAGGAGTCGCTCGACCTCACCCGCGGGTTCTTCGAGGTACGCCTGGCTGACGTGGAGGTACCGGCGAGTCAGGTGATCGCGGGCTCCTCTGACCTGATCGGCGAACAATTGGCCATCGCTGCCGCGCTCACCGCTGCGGAGTCGGTTGGGTCGATGCACCAGGAGTTCGAGATGACGCTCCAGTACGCCAAGGACCGAATTGCCTTCGGTCGGCCCATCGGATCGTTCCAGGCGATCAAACACCTTCTCGCCGACACCAGCCTGGCGGTTGAGATGAGCAAGTCTGTCGTGCTGGCAGCGGCGACGTCGATCGGTGCCGGCGACGAGCACGGCATACAAGCCGCCAGTATGGCCAAATCGTTCGTCGGCGACGCTGCGATCGAGCTCGCCCAGAACTGCTTCCAGGTATTCGGCGGCATCGGGTACACCTGGGAGCACGACCAACACTTCTATCTGCGCCGCCTCACGAGCGACGCAGCACTGTACGGCGATGCCGCCTGGCATCGGGAGCGTCTCTGCCAACTGGCCGGGATCTGAGACGGAGGACGGACGATGGGTACTGGATCAGGCAACGGATCGGACAACGGGATGATGAGCGTCGAAGACTTCCGGGCCGAGGCCCGAGCATGGATTCGTGAGAACCTCGATCGGCGAGAGCCCGCGCCCGCCGGCAAGGCAGCTCCCGAGGTGACGACCAAGGAGGACATCGAGAAGGCCCGTGTCCTGCAGCGGAAACTCTTCGACGGCGGGTTCGCCGGTATCTCGTACCCCGTCGAGTACGGCGGCCGCGGGCTCACGGCGTTGCACGAACGAGTCTTTCGCGAGGAGGCGGCGGGCTTCGAGGCACCGGACTTCGGTGTCGTCGGTAGCGTCACGTTCGGAGCGATCGGGCGATCGCTCATCGAGCACTGCACTCCCGAATTCCTGGAGCAGCACATCCCGAAGATCCTCTCGGGCGAGGAGATGTGGTGCCAGTTCTACTCCGAGCCCGAAGCCGGGTCCGACCTGGCAGGCATCCGCACGCGTGCCATTCGCGACGGTGACCGCTGGATCATCACCGGTTCGAAGATCTGGAGCAGCGGTGCCTATCTGGCGGACTGGGCGATGTGTTTGGCCCGCACGGACTGGAGCGCACCGAAACACCGGGGGCTCACCTGGTTCGCCATCCCGTGCGATGCCAAGGGCGTGACCATCAACCAGATACGCCAGATCAACGGTGACGCCGAGTTCTGCGAGGAATTCCTCGACGAGGTCGAGGTCACCGACGATGACCTGATCGGCGAGGTCAACAAGGGGTGGGCGGTCACCCAGACCATGCTTGTGTACGAACGAGGTGCAGGCGACGGGTCGGCGACGACGCTCGAGCCCCGCAAGCTCGCTCCGGACCTGGTGGCCCTGGCGGAGCGAGTCGGGAGACTCGACGACCCGGCGGCTCGACAGGCGATCGCCACCGCCCACATCAATGACTTCGCCCAGTACCACCTCGGAAAACGAATCTCGGACCGACTGCGGAACTCCGCAGTTCCCGACCCCCATGTGGCCGCGTACGGCAAACTCGCCGCTGGCGTCCTGGCCCCGACGCGGGCTCGGTTGGCGATGGAGGTCGGCGGCCCGGCTGCGGTGAGTTGGACTCCCGGCGACGAGGAAGAAGGCCGACCTGCCCTGGACTACCTCAACGGTCGTCGCATCTCGATCGCTGCCGGCACCAATGAGATGCAACGGAACGGTATCGGTGAGCGGGTACTCGGCCTGCCCCGGGAGCCCAGCTTCGACACGAACAAACCGTTCTCCGACGTGCTGAAGGCGGCGCGAAACTGGGACAGTCGAGGGGGCTGAGGGCAGCGCCACATGTGCCACGCTCGGTGAGGTGCAGCCTCGGGCGCTGGGCCGTCAGCTGCGCTGGCGAGGCCGTTCTGGCCCGCTGCCGGCGGAATCCCGCTTCCCGGCTCCCCGGAGCCCAAAGAACGTTGAAGGCCCTGATCGGGCCGGCTTCTCCGGAAACCAGACCTGATCGGGGCCTTCGTGGCGGAAGGTGGGGGATTCGAACCCCCGGAGATGCGAAGCACCTCAACGGCTTTCGAGGCCGCCCCATTCGTCCGCTCTGGCAACCTTCCGCCGACGAGCTTAGCGTCGGAGTCTTCCCACGCCGACGATTGGCCGATGATGGATTCGCTCCTCGTTCTTCTCCCTCAACTGCGGCTGGACCTCACCGCTGTCGCTGATGCCTCGAAGGCGCCGGCCATGGGCGCGTACATGAAACACATTGCCCCGTTCCTGGGTGTCAACGCTCCCGACCGGCGGCGGGTTCAACGGGAACTGGTGCTGGCCGCGGCACACACATCTGCGGACGAACTGCTCACCTTCGCCGAGGCGTGTTGGGACCAACCCGAACGCGAGTTCCAGTACGTCGCCACCGACATGCTCCGAAAGGGAGCGGGACAGCTCGGCTCGGAGGACATTGTCCGCCTCACCCACCTTCTGCGAGCGAAGTCATGGTGGGACACCATTGACCCTCTCGCCGCGTGGACCGTGGGTCCGATGGTGCTGACCCATCCAGACCTCGTCGATGTCATGGACGCGTGGATCGATGATGACGAATTCTGGATCGCTCGAGCCGCCATCCTCCATCAGCTGTCCTTCGCTGAGCGCACAGACCAAGAACGTCTGTTTCGCTATGTGGACCGACGGGCCGCCGATACCGAGTTCTTCATTCGCAAGGCGCTCGGATGGGCCTTGCGACAATACGCCCGCGTGCAGCCCGAGGCTGTCCGGTCGTTCGTGGCCGCCAGGCGGGACACGCTCAGCAGCTTGACCCGACGCGAGGCCCTGAAGCGGATCGCCGAACCGGGGCGCTAACGCTTGGCGGCGAAGAAGTCGCTCAACAACGCACCGCACGCCTCCGCTTCGACGCCGGCCACCACGTCGATGCGATGATTCAACCGCGGGTCGTCGCAGACGTTGTAAAGGCTCAGCACCGCCCCACCCGAGAGATCGGCGGCACCGTAGACAATGCGGTCCACCCGGCCGGCCAGCGCAGCCCCCGCGCACATCACGCATGGTTCGAGGGTGACGATG
>JAHECQ010000005.1 GCA_024641625.1 Acidimicrobiales bacterium
GGTCAAGATCATCAACACCACGTACGCGCCGCGTCACGAGGACACCCGATCGTTCCCGGTGTCGAGTCACTACCACTATCCCGAGGGATTCGTGATCTTCGACGACGTCTTCGTTCCCCACGAGCGGATCTTCCTCGACGGCGAGACCAGCTACGCCGCGGTGTTCGCCCACAGCCTCGGGCTCTGGGAGCGGCTCGGCGGTCTCTCGGCCTTCGTCGAGGAGGCCGATCAACTCGTCGGCTTCGCCCAGCTCGTCGCCGAGGCCAACGGTACGGCCGGCATCTCCCACGTGCGGGAGAAGATCTCCGAGATGATCATCCACGCCACCCTCATCCGCTCGACGCTCGAGGCCGCGATCGCCAACTGCAACATCGGACCCGAGGGCGCGGCGTTCCCCAACGAGCTGTACGTCAACGCCGGGAAATTCCACGCGGCGGCCAACTACAACATCATGGTCCGGCACCTGCACGACATCTCCGGAGGCGCGGTGCTCACTGCACCGGCACCCGCCGATTTCGAGAACCCCGAGGTGGGCGATCTGGCCCGCAAGTACATGTCGACCGGACGGATGGTCGACGGCGAGTATCGCTCGATGCTGATGCACGCCATCCGCGATCTCACCGCCGATGCCTACGGCGGCTGGAAGGCGGTCACCAACATCCAGGCCGGTGGCGGTCTGTACGCGCAGCGCATCGTGACCCGCCGCCACTACGACCTCGACGGCGCCAAGCAGAAGGCCCTCGAGATCGCCGGTCTGGCCGAGGGCGGCCATTGACGTATCGGCTCGGGACACCGAGCCTGTCGAACGGGGCGACGAACCGGCGGTCTCGGACGAGGCCGATGGCCGGTTCGCCGTCACGCCCGAGCCGCCGTATTTCGCGGTGATCTTCACCACCACCCAGACCGACGAGCTCGAGGACTACGAGGCGGTCGCGGCCGAGATGGAGCTGCTGGCCCGAGATCGAGATGGCTATCTCGGTATCGAATCGACTCGTTCGGGCGCGTTCGGCATCACCGTGTCCTACTGGAGGGACGAGGCGTCCATCGCCGGGTGGAGGGATGACCCCCGTCATGTCGCCGCCCGGCGGCGCGGATGGGCGCAGTGGTACGACCGCACGGCGCTTCGAGTGGCCAGGGTCGAGCGGGTCTCGGAGTGGCGCCGGTTCAGCTGAGCAGGCCGACCAGTAGTTCTCGGGTCGTCTCCCGCTGCTCTCGGCTGCCGAACTCGCTGGCCGCGAACGTGGTGACGCCGGCACCCTCGAGGGATCGAATGCGATCCTCGACCTCGGCGGCGCCGCCGATGATGGCCAGATCGGCCGGGCCCTCGTAGCCCTCGCGGTCCAGCATGGCCCGGTAGGAGGGGAGCTGGCCATAGACCACGAAGGACTTGGCGGCGCGATCGCGCGCTTCTCGGGTGGCCTCGGGTGAACCATCGGTGACACACACGGGGAAGCCGGCGACGATCTCGGGTGACGGTCTTCCTGCCTCGGCCGCAGCTTCGCTGATGGTGGGCACCGAGTGCTGGGCGATGGTCGTGGGCCCTGTCATCCAGAGAATCGTGCCGTCGGCCAGTCGGCCGGTGACCTTCAACAACTGGGTTCCGAGGGCCGACACCATGAGTTTGGGCGCCGGCGCCTCGATCTGGATGTCGGCCTTGGCCGTGAGTGTTTCGCCTTCGAAGCGGACCGACTTGTTCTCCAGCAAGGGGCCGAGGATCTCGAGGTACTCCCGCATGTGCCGTACCGGCTTGTCGAAGGAGATGTTCCAGCTACCCTCGACCACCGGCTTGTGGGACGGCCCGACACCCAGCACGAGGCGGTTGCCGATGGCGCCGTTCACCGTCAACGCCTGTTGCGCCAGCATCTGCGGGTGGCGGGGATAGGTCGGCACCACCGCGGTGGCGAAGGTGATGTCCGGTACCTGTTGACCGGCGACCGCGATGGCGGTGAGGGTGTCGGGGCCGAATGTCTGGGGAATCCACAGCGAATCGAAACCCTGGCCGGCGGCGACGGTTGCCATCGAGGTGAGGGTGTCGATCGAGTCGACGAAGGAGAACAATCCAATTTTCATGACTGCATCCTCGGTCGCCACCTGTGGCTGCGTCAATCGGTCCACCGGCAACGCCCAAGGTCTCCGAGGTCATTCGGCGCAGCCCAGCTGTTCGTGAAGGGCTGCGTGCTGCTAAACAGCCCTCATGAGTGGAATGTATTTCGAAGAGTTCGAGGTCGGGGCCCGCTACAAGCATCAGCCCGGACGCACCGTCACCGAGACCGACAATCTGTTGTTCACGACGATGTCGATGAACCCGCAGCCATTGCACCTCGACATCGAGTTCGCCAAGGGGTCCCAGTTCGGGCAGATCCTGGTGAACTCGCTGTTCACCTTGGCCACCGTGGTCGGTCTCTCCGTCGGTGACACCACGTTGGGGACGACAGTCGGCAACCTCGGATTCGACGAGACGCGCTTCCCGAACCCCGTCTTCATCGGAGACACCATCTACTCCTCGACGGTCATCGTCGACAAACGCGAGTCGAAGAGCCGCCCCGATTGGGGCATCGTCACCTTCCGCCACGAGGGTCACAACCAGCGCGACGAGCTGGTGTGCACCTGCGTCCGCAACGGCATGATGATCAGGAAGTCGTCGTTGCCCGAGGGTGGTGCCGCCTGATGGTCACGGTCCGCCGATGCGCCCACTTCGTCCCGGGTGCCAACGAGAAGATGCTCGACAAGGCACTGGCCACCGAGGCCGATGCGCTGGTTCTCGACCTCGAGGATGCAGTCACACCGGAGAACAAGGACTCCGCTCGGGCCACCGTCTCGGGGTGGTTGGCCGATGTCGACTTCGGCCCCAAGGAGCGCATGGTTCGCATCAATCCACTCGATACGCCATGGTTCCGGGCCGACATGGAAGCGACCATGGTCCACCCGCCGGACTCCTATCTCGTGCCGAAGATCTACGGCCCCGACGAGGTTCGACTGGTCGATCGGGTCGTCAGCGAACTCGAGGCGAAGTACGGCCACGAGGCCGGGAGCGTGAAGCTGGTGGTGCTCGGCACCGAGACCGCGCGCGGGTTCCAGAACATCGCCGACATTCCCTGCGTCCCGCGCGTCGATGCGCTCACCTGGGGGGCCGAAGACCTCTCGGCCGCACTGGGCGCCCGTCGCAACCGGGGTCCCGACGGCAGGTACCTTCCGCTGTTCGAACAGGCCCGTACCGCATGCATGGTGTCGGCGGCCGCTGCGGGCGTGCAGGCCCTGGACACCGTGTTCGTCGACATCACCGATCCCGACGCATTGCGCCAAGACTGCCTGGATGGCGCCTGGATCGGGTTCACCGGCAAGATCAGCATTCATCCGAGCCAGATCGATGTCATCAACGAGGTGTTCACGCCGAGCGCCGAGGACATCGCTCGGGCAGGCGCCTTGCTCGACGAGCTGACCCGACAGCAGGCCCAGGGCAAGATGGCCTTCCGGTTCGAGGGTCAGATGGTCGATGTTCCCCACTTCACCCAGGCCCGACGCATTCTGGCTCTGGCCGAGGCCCTGTCGAACCGCTGAGCCCTCCCTGGCCTCGACCCACCATCTCGATACCCCCTTCCCGTTGAGGATCGCCGATGACCGTCACCGAGACCCAGAGCCAGTCCGAGTACTTCGAGCAGGGGCGTCGTCGAGCCCTGGCGCTCGACAACCGGGGACCCATCCGCTTCGACGCCGATGGTCGTCTCCATCCCGACATCCTCGAGGCGTACGACCGCTACGGCTTCTTCGTGTTCGAGCAGGTCATCGACGCGGTGGAGTTGGCTGACGTGCGAGCCGAGGTCGACGATTTCCTGGCTCGGGCTCCATACCCATCCAAGCATTCGCCGGTCGATCGTTTCGGGCGGCCGTGGGCCGGCCACGACGCCGCCGTGAACCCGTGGCTCATGGCTCCTCCGCTGAGCGATCCCGATGGTGGCACTTCGCACAACAACGGCCGTCATCCGGTCAAGATGCACGAGCCGACACCCCTGGTCGACGGTCCGCAAGACGTCCCGTATCTCGTCTTCGGGTGCCTCGAATTCATCCCGGCGTTCCTTCGTGTCTACGGTCATCCCGGTTTGCTCTCGGTGGCCGAGGCGGTGAACGGGCCGGACTTCACACCGTTCAACGAGGCCTTGTTCGTGAAGGAACCCGGGCTCGGTCCTTCGGTCGCCTGGCACCAGGACGGTCAGGTCCACTGGAACAGCCCCGACCTCGACGGTCACACGCACGGCTTCAATTTCCAGGTGCAGCTCTACGGCAGCACGCCGGCCAATGGGGTGTGGGTCGTGCCGGGCTCGCACAAGTGGGGCAAGATCGACATCAAGGCGTTGGTGGAGGCACACGGGGGATCGGAGCGAATCCCCGATGCCATTCCGCTGGTCTGCGGTCCCGGCGACTGCACCATGACCAATCGGCAGACGTTGCACGGATCGTTCGCCAACACCTCGGCCGATCGCCGGGTGACCGTCAACTTCGGGTTCCACAAGTACCGGTCGGTGATCGGCCAAACCGGCAAACTCACCGGTGAGGGCAACGTCTACGACGTCGACTACATCCGCCAACGCAGTCGATGCATCCCCGTGGCCATCGATGCCCGGGCCCAGCGATTTCCTTCCGAACCTCGGTACGTCTATCGGCCCTGCGTGGGTGAGGAAGACCGGAACCGCTACAACGAGGAGACCCGCTCGACGGTGTTGAAGAACTACAACACCCGCGATCTCGCCATCTGAGCGGGCGGCTGTCGCGGCCGCTCAGTGCCGTGGACCGGTCAGAACGTGACGACGGTTCGGGCGACCTCGCCCGCCTTCATCAGCTCGTATCCCTCGTTGATCTCCTCGAGCTGGATGGTCTTGGAGACCATTTCGTCGAGGAGGAGGCGACCGTTGAGGTACATGTCGATCATCCGCGGGATGTCGGTGCGGAACTGGTTGGAGCCCATCATCGAACCCTGGATCTTCTTTTCCTGCAGGAAATCGATGCCACGGAGCTCCACGACGTCCTTGGAGGGCACCATGCCGATGACGGTGGCCGTGCCGCCCACGTTGAGCATGTCGAAGGCCTGACGGACCGTCTGCGCTCGTCCGATGGCCTCGAAGGAGTAGTCGACGCCGCCGCCGGTGATCTCGCGCACCGCAGCCACGACGTCGTCGACCTCGGAGGCGTTGACGAAGTGGGTGGCGCCCATGATGCCCGCTGTCTCGAGCTTGGAAGTGGAGAGGTCGACCACGACGATCTTGTTGGCACCGGCCACCCGAGCGCCTTGAATGGCGGCCAGCCCGATACCGCCGGCGCCGATGACACACACCGTCGAACCCACCTCGACCTTGGCGGTTCGAACGGCTGCACCGAAACCGGTGGTGACACCACAGCCGATGAGACACGCCTTGTCGAGTGGCATGTCCTCGGTCACCTTCACGATGCCGTTCTGATGCACCAGCATCTCCTCGGCGAACCCGCCGAGTCGCGCCATCTGGTCCACCGGCGACCCGTCGCTCCGAGTGAGTCTGGACGGTGCCCCCTTGTCACGCGAGGTGGCCTTGGGGTTGGCGCAGCGGTACGGGTGGCCGCTGAGGCACTGATGGCACTGGCCGCAGAAGATCGACAGGCAGGCCACGACATGATCGCCCGGCTTGACGTAGGTGACACCCTCGCCCACGGCCTGGACGATGCCGGCTGACTCGTGGCCCATGACCATGGGGAGGGTCGTGCGGAAAATGCCCTCCATGAAGTGGAGGTCGCTGTGGCACAAACCGGCACCGACCACCTGGATCAACACTTCACCCGGAGCCGGCTTGTCGATCGTCAAGTTCTCGATGATCAATTCGCCCGGTTGTTCGTTGAGTACCGCTGCCTTCATGGCGTTCTCCCTGTTGACACAGACTGGTTCGTCCAGATTGGCTGATCGAGATTGGCTGATCGAGATTGCTGCATGGCGACCCTAGGCGCAGAGTGATCACCGGGACCAAACCCGTGGGGAGCCCGGGTTCGCTCGGCGACCGAGGAGATCGTTGGCCGTCGGGGGTTGATTACTGAATAAGGATATGTTTATGTATTCAGCCAATGGATGATCTGCTTGCCGCCCTTCGAGCCACCGCCGAGCCGACGCGGCTGCGAGCCCTCATCGTCCTGGCCGAGTGTGAGCTCACGGTCGGTGAGTTGTGTCGGGTTCTGGGCCAGAGCCAACCGCGCGTCAGTCGACACCTTCGTCTGTTGACCGAAGCCGGCCTGCTCGACCGTCAGACCCAGGGCACCAGCGTCTTCTATCGCCCCGCTCATGTGGGCGTCGGGCGGAACCTCCTCGATGCCGTGTTGGCGCTCGTCGATCTCGATCACTCCGCAGTAGAGCGTGACCTCGACCGTCTCGCGGTGGTGCGGGCCGCTCGGGCCGAAGCCGCTGCCTCCTACTTCGAGAGCATCGCCGATGACTGGGATGCGCTCCGCAATCTCCACATCGCCGACGAGGACCTCGAGCACGCGCTCCTCGGCGCCGTCGAGGACCTCGACATTCACACCCTGCTCGATGTCGGGACGGGTACCGGACGGGTCCTCGAATTGTTCGCGCCGCGGATCGGCTTCGGAATCGGCATCGACCTGAGCCCCCAGATGCTCAACGTGGCCCGCAGCCGGCTGGACGACTTCCCCCACTGCACCGTCCGTCAGGGCGATGCCTACGGACTCGACCTCGAGCCGGCCACCGTCGACGTGGTCGTCCTGCATCATGTGCTCCACTTCCTCGACGATCCACGGGCGGCCATCGCCGAAGCTGCTCGGACCCTTCGCCCAGGGGGTCGGTTGCTCATCGTCGACTTCGCCGAACACGACCATCGGCACATGGGCCAGGAGTTCGCTCACCGCTGGCTCGGACTTGCCGGCGTCGATGTCGCGAACTGGTGTCGCCGTGCCGGGATCGATCACGTGGAGGCCACGTACCTCGAACCCTCGCATGCCCCGGGCACGCCCTCGCTGACCACCGTGCTGTGGGTCGCCGACATGCCGGCATCGAGCGAGATCCGACCCCAAGACCTGCGTCCCCAAGACCTTCGTCCCCAAGACCTCCGTCCCCAAGGCCCTCAGGCCGGCCTCGAAGGGCTGGCCGACGCCGCCACGTTCCGTGCAACTCAGGAGACCGCATCATGATCAACGACCTGCTTGGTGGCTCCTCGATCGAGCCCGACATCTCCTTCGAGTTCTTCCCGCCGAACACCGATGTCGGTGCGGCCAACCTGTCTCGATGTGCAGACGAATTGGCGGCCCTCAACCCGAAGTTCGTCAGCGTCACCTACGGAGCCGGCGGAACGAGCCGGGACCGCACCCAGTTGGCGGTGTCCCAGCTGGCCGCCACCACGAACCTCTCGGTGGCCGGCCATCTCACGTGCGTCGGCGCCACCAAGGACGAGGTGGCGGGCGTCATCGACGACTACCTCGCAGTCGGTGTACGACACATCGTCGCCCTACGGGGTGATCCCCCCGAGGGGACCGAGAGTGTGGTGCCCGGCGGGTACCAGGACGCGGTCGAGCTGGTGGCAGGCATCCGGGCGCACGTGGAGGCCGCGGGCATCGGTGATTTCGAGATCTCCGTGGGCGCTTACCCCGAGGTCCACCCCAAGGCCAGCTCGCCCCAGGCCGACCTCGACAATCTCAAGGCCAAACTCGATGCCGGCGCCAATCGAGCGCTCACTCAGTTCTTCTTCGACACCGACACCTTCCTCGGCTTTCTCGACGGCGCTCGGGCGGCGGGGATCGAGGCTCCCATCGTCCCGGGCATCATGCCGATCAACAATTTCGCCGGCATCAACCGCTTCGCTGCCCGAGCCGGCGCCATCATTCCGCACTGGATGCACGATCTCTTCGACGGGCTCGACGAGACTCCCGACGTCAGAAATCTGGTCGCCGCCCAGGTGGCGGCCGAACAGTGCCGGCGGCTGGTGGCCGGTGGCGTGACCGAGTTCCACTTCTACACCATGAATCGTTCCGAGCTCACCCTCGCCACCTGCCGTGCCTTGGGCATCAAGCCGAGTGAACCGGCCGTGCCGACCGAAGGGAACGTGGCGTGAGCCCCCAAGCAGTGCATCCCGGAGTGGTCGGTCCCGAAACGGTGTCGTCGGGGATCGGGGTGCCCCGTACTCGCCCCGAGCGGATGGCGGCCCTGCGGGCGGCGATGGCTGAGCGCATCCTGGTGATCGACGGCGCGATGGGTACCACGCTGCAGCAACATGGTCTGTTCGAAGCCGACTTCCGGGGTGCTCGGTTCGGCGACCATTCGTGTGATCTGGCGGGCAATCACGACATCCTGTCGTTGACCAAGCCCGAGGTCATCAGTGGCGTTCATGCCAGCTTTCTCGAAGCCGGTGCCGACTTGGTCACCACCAACACCTTCAACGCGACCGCCATTTCCCAGGCCGATTATGACACCCACCTGCAGGCCCGGGAGTTGAACGAGGCCAGTGCCCGTCTGGCCCGGGTCGAAGCCGACCGTTTCACTGCGGCCGATCCGACCAGACCGCGCTTCGTGATCGGTGCGCTCGGTCCGACCAATCGCACGGCGAGCATCTCGCCGAACGTCAACGATCCCGCGTCTCGCGACATCACCTTCGACCAATTGCGTGATGCCTACGCCGACGCGGTCGCCGGGTTGGTCGAGGGCGGAGCCGACGTGATCATGATCGAGACGGTGTTCGACACCCTCAATGCCAAGGCGGCGATCCTCGCCGTGCTCGAGTATCGCGACGCCCACGATCTCGACCTGCCGATCATGGTCTCGGGGACGATCACCGACCGTTCCGGGCGGACCTTGACCGGTCAGACTCCCGAGGCATTCTGGATCTCCATCAGCCACGCCGAGCCGCTGGCCGTAGGTCTGAACTGTGCGCTCGGCATCAGCGAGCTCCGCCCCCACATCGTCGAATTGGCTCGCGCCGCCGATGTTGCCGTCAGCTGCCATCCCAACGCCGGGCTGCCCAACGAGCTGGGGGAGTACACCGAGGATCCCGACTCCATGGCGGACACCATGGCCGAGCTGGCGTCGATGGGTACGTTCAACTTCGTCGGTGGCTGCTGCGGCACGACTCCCGAACACATCGAGGCCCTCAGCCGAGCAGTGCGTGGACTGGCGCCGCGTGTGGTCGATCCCGGACCTCCACACACCAAGCTGTCGGGTTTGGAACCGATGGCGATCACGCCCGAATCGTTGTTGGTCAACGTGGGGGAGCGCACCAACGTCACCGGTTCGGCGGCCTTTGCCAAGCTGATCCTGGGTGGCGATTTCGACGCCGCGGTAGCGGTTGCTCGTGACCAGGTGGACAACGGTGCGCAGATCATCGATGTCAACATGGACGAGGGAATGCTCGACTCCGAGGCTGCGATGACTCGGTTCCTCAATCTGATCGCCACCGAGCCCGACATCTCGCGCGTGCCGGTGATGATCGATTCGTCGAGGTGGTCGGTGATCGAGGCGGGACTCAAGTGTGTCCAGGGCAAACCCGTCGTCAACTCGATCAGCTTGAAAGAAGGTGAGGAGCCCTTCCTGCGACAGGCCCGCCTGGCTCGTCGCTATGGCGCCGCCGTCGTCGTCATGGCCTTCGACGAGCAGGGCCAAGCCGAAACACAAGCACACAAGTTCTCGGTGTGCGAGCGGGCCTATCGGCTACTCGTCGACCAGGTCGGCTTCCCGCCATCGGACATCATCTTCGACCCGAACATCTTTGCGGTGGCCACTGGCATCGAGGCCCACGCCGACTACGGGCGGGCGTTCATCGAGGGCACACGCGACATCAAGGCTCGGTTGCCCCACGTGCAGGTGTCGGGGGGCCTCTCCAACCTGTCGTTCTCGTTCCGTGGCAACAACGCGCTCCGTGAGGCGATGCACGCGGTGTTCCTCTATCACGCCGTGCGGGCAGGGTTGAGCATGGCCATCGTCAATGCCGGACGCCTGCCGACCTATGACGAGGTACCCGACGATCTACGTGAGCGCATCGAGGACGTCCTGTTCAACCGTCGAGCCGACGCGACCGAACGTCTCATCGAGGTTGCCGCCGATGCGAAGAGCCAGGCGCATGCGGCCACCGTGGACCTGGGCTGGAGGGAAGGGCCGGCGAACGCGCGACTGGTCCACGCCCTGGTGCATGGGCTCGACGAGTGGGTGGTCTCCGACACCGAGGAAGCTCGCCGTGGAGCCTCGCGGGCGCTCGACGTCATCGAGGGTCCGCTGATGGAGGGTATGAACGTCGTTGGCGACCTGTTCGGGGCGGGCAAGATGTTCCTCCCGCAGGTCGTGAAGAGCGCTCGCGTGATGAAGAAGGCGGTCGCCCACCTCGAGCCGTACATCGAAGCCGAAGGTGTGGCCGGCCAGAGTGCCGGCAAGATCGTGTTGGCCACGGTGAAAGGCGATGTCCACGACATCGGCAAGAACATCGTCGGTGTCGTGCTGGCCTGCAACAACTACGAGGTGGTGGACCTCGGTGTCATGGTGCCGATGACCACGATCATCGACACGGCACGGGAGGTGGGTGCCGACGCCATCGGGCTGTCGGGCCTCATCACCCCGAGTCTCGACGAGATGGTGCATGTGGCCACCGAGATGGAGCGTCAGGGCCTGGACCTCCCGCTGTTGATCGGGGGCGCCACCACCAGCCGGGTGCACACCGCAGTGAAGATCGAGCCGGCCTATTCCAAGGGCGTCATCCACGTGTCGGATGCCTCTCGTGCGGTCGGCGTCGTGAGCGAACTGCTGGGCGAACAGCGCGCACGACTCGATGGAGCGGGCCACGAGCTTGCCCCGATTCTGCAACGAACTGCAGCCGACTATCAGACGATTCGCCAGAATCGAGCTGCCGGTGGTGGGGGCGACACCGTGCCGATCGCCGAAGCCCGCTCGAACCGCCTGGCGGTCGATTGGAGCAATGGCGTGGCGCCACCACCGACCTACCTCGGAGCGAGGGTCGTCGAGGGCATCACGGCGGCCACGCTCGTGCCCTACATCGACTGGACTCCGTTCTTCCGCAGCTGGGATCTGGTCGGCACCTACCCCAGGATCCTCGATGACGAGGTGGTCGGTAGTACCGCTCGGGATCTCTTCGCCGATGCCCAGGCGATGTTGTCCGACATCGTTGCCCACGACTGGTTGAAGCCCGAGGCGGTCGTCGGCTTCTGGAGGGCGTCGAGCGATGGCGACGACCTCCGTCTCGACGTGGAAGGCGAGACGCGCACGCTCCACACGTTGCGTCAGCAGGTCCGTCACGGTGACAACCGGGCCAATCTGGCGCTCTCGGACTTCGTTGCACCGATCTCCACCGGTGTCGTCGATCATGTCGGAGCCTTTGCCGTGACCATCAATGGCGAGCTCGAACAGCGGGTCGCGGCCTTCGAAGCGGCCGGCGACGACTACTCGTCCATCATGGCCAAGGCCCTGGCCGATCGTCTGGCCGAGGCCTGCGCCGAGTACGTGCATCATCTGGTTCGGACCGAACTCTGGGGCTATCAGGTCGACGAGTTCAGCGGAGAACAGTTGCTGAAAGAGGACTATCAGGGCATTCGCCCTGCGCCCGGTTATCCGGCCTGCCCCGATCACACCGAGAAACGGTCCATCTTCGAATTGCTCGACGCCACTGCCCGGATCGGGGTGGAGCTCACCGAGTCGTGTGCCATGACCCCGGCCTCATCGGTGAGCGGGCTCTACTTCTCGCATGAACAGAGCCGTTACTTCGGCGTGCGTCGGGTCGGACCTGACCAGTTGCGGGACTACGCCGAACGCAAGGGCATCTCGATCGAGGAGGCCGAACGTTGGCTGTCGCCGGTCCTGGCCGACCAGCCTTGACGCGTTGAGCAAGCCTTCGGACATGAGCCGGGTCGAGCGGAGCTTCCTGTCGTGGAACCTCGCGATGATGGAACGATCGGACGAGGCTCCCATCGGCTGGAGCCTCGAGGACACCGAGCAGGCCGTCCGGGAACGCATCCTCGCCGACCCACCTGCTCTCGTGCTCTTCCAGGAACTCCCGCGTCTCGTTCCCTACCTCGAGACCCATGCCATGGTGCGGGGCAACCCACAGACCCATCAGGGGAACCTTGCCACCCTGATCCGACACGACCTCTTGGCCGAGGAGCCTTTGGGCAGGCCCTCGGTGAGGATGGTGCCGGGTTGCGCGTTGTTGGTCACCTTCGCCGATGGCCTGACCGTGGCGAACGTGCACTTGGCCCCGGGGCCGGGCGCGGTGGGTGAACGACTCGAACAGGTGGCGCAGATCGTGGAGGCAAGCCCGACACCCACCATCTTGATCGTCGGTGACACCAACACGCGGGTGGCGGAGGAACGACCATTGGCCGAGGCCGGACTCCTCGGTGGTCGACCACGGCAGGCGACCTGGGACAGCAAGCGAAACGGATTCCGTTCCGATGGCCCGCGATTCACGGCCCACTTCACCCGTTGGTTCGCTTCGCCGGGGGTGCAGGTCGATCGGGTGATCGTCGATCGTCAGCCGGTGGAGATCGACGGCGCCCGGTTCCATTTGAGTGACCATTTCGGTCTTCGTGGCACGGTCACCCTCGACGGGTCGGTGTATGTTCGGCCCGGCGAGTTCAGCTGAGGGCGCCGGCGACGACCTCGAGTACCTGTTCGATGTCGTCGGCATCGACGCCGAGATGGGTGACGAGTCGGGTCACGGGATTGGACAGCACGGCGACGCCGGCATCGTGCATGGCCCGACCGAAGGCTACGGGGTCGGTGTTCAGCCGTAGGAACACCATGTTGGTGGCCTGATCGAGTACTTCCAGTGGAGCGATCGTCGAGAGGCCTTGGGCCAGCCGCGCTGCGTTGGCGTGGTCATCGGCCAGTCGAGCGCGATGGTATTCGAGCGCATGGAGGCCCGCGGCGGCCAGAATCCCGGTTTGGCGCATGCCGCCACCGAGCATCTTGCGCCAACGCCTGGCTTCGCGGATGAAGTCGTCCGACCCCACGAGCAGTGAACCCGCCGGAGTACCCAGACCCTTGGACAGGCAGACCGATACCGAGTCGAAGCCCGCGGCCAGCTCGGCCGGCTCGACATTGTCGGCCACGGCCGCGTTCCAGAGCCTCGCTCCATCGAGATGGAGCCGAAGTCCACGGTCGCGCGCCCGGCGCTGAGCCTCGGCCACGTAGTCGGCCGGCAGCGGCCGGCCGTCCTTGGTGTTCTCGAGGGCGAGGAGCCGGGCCTGGGCGAAGTGGGGGTCGTTCGGTTTGATGTAGCTGAACAGCAAGTCGAGATCGAACGTCCCGTCGGGGCGAAGCTCGACGGGCTGGGGCACGATGCCGCCCAGCACCGCTGCACCTCCGGCCTCGTAGCGGAAGGTGTGAGCGCTCTGCCCGACGAGGTACTCGTCGCCCCGTTGGCAGTGCGACAGCAACGCGCAGAGATTGGCCTGGGTGCCACTCGTGGCGAACAACGCTGCTTCGAAACCGAGCAGGTCGGCCACCCGCGACTGGAGCTCGTTGACGGTTGGGTCGTCACCGAAGACGTCATCGCCCACCGATGCCCCCGCCATGGCGGCGCGCATGGCATAGGTCGGCTTGCTCACGGTGTCGCTACGCAGATCGATCATCGGATCGGCTCCTTGGGCTTGGGCTTTTGCGGCCGAGCCACGGCGACTCGGCTCAGGTGAGCGTGACGAGTATGCGCTCGGCGGTGAATGCGCTCAAACCGACGGCTCGTCCATTGACGTCGACGGTGGTGGTGCCATCGGGGGACAGGCGAACCACCGTCGCGCTCGACCCCGGGAGCAGATTGTTCTCTTCGAGGAACTCGAGCAGGCCGGGCTCGAATTCGAGCTCCTCGGGAATGCGGTTCACCATGACCCCCTGGCCGATCTCGACCTGCGCCAGGGCGACCAGCATCGGCTCGACGTAGGTGGAACCGGGAATCGGGTTGCCGTGGGGACACGTCGTGGGGTGATCGAGCCGATCGATGATGGCCGCCTCGACCAGCGGGCTGATGACGTGTTCCCACTTGCCTGCTTCATGATGGGCGTCTGCGGAGGACAGCCCGAGCAGGTCGGTGAGGAAACGTTCGGCGATGCGGTGACGTCGGACCATGGTGTTGGCCAGGACGCGACCGGCGTCGGTCAGCTCGATCTCGCCCTTGTCGGTGCTCACCAGGCCTTCTTCGGTCATGCGGCGGATCATCTCCGACACCGCCGGACGCGACACCGAGAGGCGCTCGGCGATGCGAGCCTGGATGACCTTGAGCCCGTCCTCGGCCAGCTCGAAGATGGTCTCGCAGTATTCCTCGAAGGCCGGGTGGTGCTCCGGTGAGGTGTACGGCGTCATCGCCTCACCCTACCGGGCGCGCGTGGGGTCGTGCCCATGGTGGGCACTGCGCTCAGCTTGGGTGTTCGGCGGCCGCGAGGTAGCCCGAGTACCTGGGTTGATCGATGGCAACCTGGTTGACCACCGTGGCCCGCAGATGCTCGGTCAAACCTGGATGATCGAGCGCGATCGTGTGATCCTGCAGCCCCGCCGACAATTCCCGTCGGAGCGCGTCGAGCGAGTCGTCTCGGCCCAACAGTGCAACCAGTCGCTGGTGTTCGGCTGCGACGTGAGCGGGACCGAGATGAAGCTCGCGCAGCACGATGTCGAGCGAGTTCGACGCCACGAGGGCCATGAAGTTGTTGCGGCCCTGGGTGGCGGCACGGACGTCTTCGCGCAGGAACTCTCGAACGCTGATGATCAGTTCGTCGATCGACGGCATCTCCATCGATGACAGCGAAGGAGATGCCTCGAGCAACTCGACGGGCCCGGGAATGATGAGATTGACGCAATCGACCTGACACTCCGACGAGCGTCGTGCGATGCCCGGTCGTTCGACGGTTCGATCCGGCCCGTTGCGCCAGCGGTCGGCCATCGTGAGACAACCGACAGCCCACCAGAACGATCCGAACACTTCCCAGAAGTGCACGTGGGCTCGCTCGACCTTGCTCCCCGACTCGGCCTCGTAGCCGGCGAGGAGGTCTTCGAGCATGCCGAACCCGCCAACGGGCAGGTCGCGACGACCGAAGCGCCAGGAATTGGTGCAGATCCATCCGAGGTCACGAACCGGGTCGCCGAGATGGGCAACCTCCCAATCGAGCACGGCGCAGATGCCTTCGGGAGTCACCATGATGTTTCCGTTGCGGAAGTCGTTGTGTACCAGTCGCGGTTCGGAGTCCGGCGGCAGATTGTCGAGCAGCCACCTCGCGGTGAAGTCGATCATCGGCTGGGGTGTGTCGAACTCCTTGTAGCGATCCCACATCTGGTGCACGAACTCGATGGTCGGCATGACATGGAGATGTTGGTCGAGACCGGTTGCCACCGGGTCGATCGCGTGGATCCGGGCCAGGATCTGGCCACATTCGTAGGCGAGACGAGGTCGGATGGCATCGAGCTCGGGCGCACGCAGGATGCGGGCTCCGAGGGTTTCGCCCTCGAGCCACTCCATGATGAAGCCCAGTCCCAAACCGTCCTCGACACCCAGGACGTGATGGATGACCGGCTCGGGCACGCCGACGCGGCGCGCGGCGCGCATCAGTTCGGCCTCGATCGGCAAGCCTGGACGAGTCTCGTCGGGCTTCTCGAACTCGCCTCCGGCAGCTCGCCGCATGGCCAGCAACTGTCGCCCGCCAGGGGTCTCGATGACGATCCGGTAAGTCTCCTGACTGGCGCCACCCGACAGCCGCTCGGCCTCGACCAGGCGGACGAACCCGTCGATCGAGCGTGACAGGACACCCGACAACAGTTCGTCGAACGTGGGCTCGGGCTCGCCGGCCGATACCGGGGTCTGATCGGATGCTGGGGTCTGATCGGATGAAGCAGTCATTGGACTCGGTTCGATGCTCGGGTCGGATCTCAGCTCGGAGGTAGCTTGCCGAAGCCCTTCATGGTGTCGCCGATGCTGGTGACCACCGAGGCAAGTTTGCTGCGACCTTCCAGGAGCTGTGGCGCCTTTTCCTCGAGTCCGGCCACCGTCCAGCGTCCGTCGGTGGCAATGACGTCATTGGCCCGGTCGAGCGACCAACCGCCGTACAGACCCACTTCGTTGCCGCCGACATGGAACACGCCGCCGGTGAAGGGGCAGTCGGCGGTGGAGAGGTAGGCGACCAGCGGGGAGATGTTGGCGGGATCCCAGAGGTCGAACTCGGCCCCATCCTCGGGCGGAGCGATGAGCTCCTCCATACCGGGCGTCTGCAGCGTGAGGCGGGTGCGGGCCAGGGGAGCGAGGCAGTTCACCCGGACCCCGTAACGAGCCAGCTCGCCGGCGGCGACCAACGACATCGCGGCGATACCGGCCTTGGCTCCTGCGTAGTTGTATTGCCCGAGGTTCCCCAGCATGGCTCCGGAGGCGGTGTTGACGATGGCGGCGTTGACCTCCTTGCCCGCCTTGGCCTGCTCACGCCAGTAGGCGGCGGCCCATCGGGTCGGTACGAAGTGGCCCTTCATGTGGACCGCGATGACGGCGTCCCACTCGGCTTCGGTCATGTTGACCACGACCCGGTCGCGCAGGATGCCGGCGTTGTTGACCAGGATGTGCAGATCGCCGAAGGTCTCGACGGCCTGGTTGATCATCCCCTGTACGCCTTCCCAGTCGGTGACGTTCGCCCCGTTGGCGATGGCCTCGCCTCCCATGGCCTTGATTTCCTGCACGACCTCCTCGGCAGGGGACAGGTCCGACCCGCTGCCATCGATCGCACCGCCGAGGTCATTGACCACGATCTTGGCCCCTTCGGATGCCATGAGCAGGGCGTGCTCGCGGCCGATACCTCGTCCGGCCCCGGTGATGATGGCGACACGGCCGTCCAATGAACCCATGTTGGTTTCTCCTGTTGCTGATCGATGAGTGGTTCACGGATCGTGAACCGAGCGTGCCGACCCTAGCGAGAATCGGTCGAAAGCTCTAACGCCGACCGCCGAGGCGCGCCTGCTGGAACCGTGCGCTCAGTCGAGCGCCACCCAGAACGAGTTGGCTCGGGCCATCATGGTGCCGTCGACGTCGAAGATGGCCGAACAGCCACCGCGTTTGCGGCCATCCCATTCGGCGGACCAGGGGCCGGGGAAGCCCACGATGACGTAGGGCTCGAGCGCTCGGAGCGGAGACAGGATCTCGACGGCGTACTGGACCGTCACGGCGGAGCGCCGAGCCGGCACATGACCGACATAGAACCCGCAGGTGCAGTCCAGAGCGGTCCACACCGCACCCGGTCGGACGAGCCCATCGGGTCCGGCGACCCACGTCGGTGGGGTGAAGTCGGACGCCACTCTGCCGGTGCCATCCTCGAGCGCGCCGGGCCACACCTGCATGGTGCGTTCGGAGAACCCGCACGAAAAGCAGCGGGGCGCATTGTGGGTCGTCGGGCGTTCGGGCGTCGGGGGTAGCTCGGGAAAACGGCTCCGTGCCTCGACCGCGGCATCGATGCTCACCGGCGTCGTCTCGACACCGTCGAAATGCCCAGCCGGTAGCGGGACCGCCTCCATGACGACCTGGTCGTCGGCATCGACGACCAGCGACCAACCCGATGGGGTTGCCATCACCCGGAGTGGCGTCTCGAGGGGTATCGAGGATCGCAAGGAGATCGAGACCGGCTCGCCGATGGCCGCCGCGAACTGGGAGGAACTCCAGCCGCCCTGCCCGAGGCCTTCGCGCCCCTGCGCCCAGGATTCGATGACGATCATCTCCACACCCCTAGTTGCCCGGCCGACTGGAGGGAACCCGCCCGAGAATCTCGTTGAGTCGCTGATCGCCGCTGGGACGGGCACCCGGGTGCTCGATCACCCAAGCCGCCACTTTGGTGGCGAAGTGCGCTGCCTGATCGGCTGCCCCGTACTCGAGGTAGTGGGCGATGAATGCTCCGGCGAAGGCGTCGCCGGCGCCGGTGGCATCGACGAGGTTGTTGGTTGCAGGAGGGACATGGTGGAACTCCTCCTCGAGCAGCACCAGCGCTCCGTCGGCATCCAACTTCAGCACGATCAGTGCCGTGGGATAGAGCTCTGCCAGAGCCTTGGCCATCGAGCGGGGTTGCTGGTGTCCGGTCAGGACGGCTGCCTCCTCCTTGTTGGGTAGGAACAGGTTGATACCCAGGTCCCGAGTGACCGAGAGGAAGGTGTCGACACCCATTTCCTGCAGCATCTGGAACGAGCCGGGGTCGAGCGAGAGCGTTGCGCCGCCGGCCCGCGCGATGGCGGCCGCCTGTCGAACCGCGGTGCGTGGTGGATCGGTGAAGAAGGACCAGGCGGTGAGGTGCAGGTGATCGATGCGTCCGAGCACCGCATGGGGGAGCTCGCTCGGAAGGAGGTAGAAGTCGGCGCCGTGACCCGAGACCATCGATCGTTCGCCGGTGTGATCGACGAAGACCGCGACGGACCCCGTCAGGTGTGCATCGCTTTCGACGAAGTGGGCGAGCACGGACTCCCGATCGAGATTCTCTCTTGCGAGCTGTCCGAGTCGGTCGCGTCCGATCTTGCCGATGAAGTGCGTGGTCAGTCCGCACCGAGTGGCCCACACCGCAACGTTGGCTGCGCTGCCACCGGGCATCAGGACCACCTCACCGAAGGTGTCGCCCCCCTTGAGCAATGCTGTATTGGTGCGAATCAGGACATCCCAGGCGAAGTCCCCGACAACGCCCAGTTGTCTGGCTGAGGGGTGCTGGTTGTCCGGCAGCGGTTGTTCGCCGGGGAGGCGATGGTCGTTCGGTGCGGTCGGCCTCGCGTCGTCGGACTTCTCACTCACCGGCCGAACCGTACCCGCTCCGTCCTCTCCACGGGAAGAATCGGCCGGTCCTGCGGGCGTAGGCCTCGTAGTCGGGGAAGCGGAGCGCAAGTCTTCGTTCCTCCCATCGGGCCTTGTAGTCGAAGAAGACCCCGGTGACGATGCCCACTGCGAGCGACCAGAGGTTGGCCGAGGGGATGACCAGTCCCACGACGATGAGCAGGACGCCGCTGTAGATCGGGTGTCGGGCAAACCGGTAGAGACCGTGGACCTGGAGCGCGCCGCGTCCGTTCGGTGCCGGGTTCGGGGTGAGGGCGCGACCGAGTCGCATCGAGGCGACGATCACCAGGCCGAGCCCCACCAGCACCAGGATCGACCCCGCCACCCGCACCGCCGACGACGTGGGCCAGTCGTTGCCCTGCGGCAGCCACAGGAGCGTCACCAGCAGGACGGCTTGTACCACGACGAACAGCCAACCTCGTCGCTGGTCCGCCTGATCGTGGGCATTCGACACCCACGGAGCGTAGCGGGTTTGGCGAAGGGGCAGACTATTGGGTTGATATGGTTTATTGTCCGTACACGACGCTCGTCGGCGAGCGTCACACCGAGAAGTGAGGAAGACCGGGTTGAGTCGAATGACGGTGTTGGCGAGCGATCGTGTTGCGCAGTGACCGGCTCGGGGCAGGGGCACCATGACCCTCGCTGAGCTCGATCGGAACAGTCCCATGCCGCTGTGGGCACAGCTCGAAGCCGAATTGCGACGCCGCCTGGAGGGGGGTGAGTTCGACGAGCGGTTCCCGACCGATCTCGAACTGACCGAGTCGTATTCGGTCAGTCGGCACACCGTCCGCGAGGCGGTGCGGCACCTCAACAGCACGGGCCTGCTCCGACGCGAACGTGGTCGGGGGACGGTGGTGAACCGGACCGAGTTCGAGCAACCGCTCGGCAATCTGTACAGCCTCTTCGAGATGGTCGAGGCGACGGGCGTCGAGCAGACGTCCGAGGTGATCTCTCTCGGTGTCGTCACCGACCCGGGTCCTGCCGGGCACTTGGGCCTGGAACCGGGTGCGGAGATGGTGTTCCTGGCTCGCGTCCGACATGCCGGTGGCACCCCGTTGGCGGTGGACCGTGCGTGGCTTCCCCTGGCGTTGGCTGCACCGCTGCTGGAGCTCGATTTCACCAGGACAGCGCTGTACGCCGAACTCGAACGAGTGGGCAGCCCGGTGCCCAATCACGGATGGGAGCGGCTGACACCGATCGTTCCACGGGCAGCCGACCGTGAACGCCTGCTCATGGCGAAATCCGACGCGGCGTTCTTTCTCGAACGACTCGGAGTGCGCGATGGCCGACCGGTCGAATGGCGCACGACCATCATCCGAGGTGACAGATTCCGGTTCATCAGCGAGTGGTCGGTGGGCAACCGAGGGAGCTTTCGTCCCGCACCCAGTTGATCAACGCTCGATGACCACGAGGTTGACCAGCTTGGGCGGGCGGGCCACGACGGTCTTGATGCTCTTGCCGTCCAGCCATTCCTGGATGCGCTCGAGGGACACCGCCACGGCTTGGGCGTCCTCGGCCGAGATGTCGACGGCGACCTCGACCCGGTCCCGTACCTTGCCGTTGATCTGCACGACCATGGTGACGGTGTCATCGACGATGAGCGCGGGATCGAACTCGGGCCAAGCGCCGAGATGTACCGACCCGTCGTGACCTCGCCGTCGCCACAGTTCGTCGGTGATGTGTGGGGCGATCGGGGCCAACAGCAGCAGCATCGAGTCGATGGCCTCGTTCCATACCTCGACCGACACGTCGGCCTTCTTGCGGGCGTCGAGGAGATCGTTCCGAAGTGACATGAGCGCAGCCACCGCAGTGTTCCACTTGAACGCCTCGAGTTCCCGGCCGACCTTCTGGATGGTTCGATGGGCCTGGCGTCGGAGCTGCAGGCTCGCGTTGTCGTCGACCAGCGAGGCCCGGTAGTCGAAGGTGCCGAGTCGCCAGACGTCCTCGATGAAACGTCGAGAGCCCACGATGCCCCGGCTGTCCCAAGGGCCTCCCTTCTGCCACTCGAAGGCGAACATCAGATAGGTGCGCACCGTGTCGGCCCCGTATTGCTCGACCAGCAAGTCGGGGTTCACCACGTTGCCCCGTGATTTCGACATGCGTTCGACGTCGAGATGGTGCTTGAGTTGGTTGACGTCGTTGACGCCGTCGATCGAGGGAATCTCGACCGTGACTCCCTCGGGTACCTCGACGGTCACGGTTTGGTCGCCGACGTCGACCTGGAGCAGGTTCTCGGTGCGGCGCATCAGCTCACCGACGATCAGACCCGCATCGGCGGTGGCCTCGGCATCGACCCCTACAGAGTCGGCCAGCACACGATTGCCGTCACGAGTACCGCTGATGACCAGGCGATCGCCCTTGCGTTCCTCGCCCAGGATCTGACCCTGGTTGCGAAGCATCGTGAACGGTTCGTCGAAGAGGCCATCAGCGCTTCGGCCATGGCGCGCCATGGCCGCGATGGTGTCGTCGAAGTGACCCATGTCGCGCATGGCCTTGACGAAGAACCGGGCATACAGGAGGTGCATGACGGCGTGTTCGGCGCCGCCGGTGTAGACATCGACCGGTAGCCAGTAGGCGGCTTCCTCGGGGTCGAACGCCGCGGCTTCGTAGTGAGGTGACAGGTAACGGAACCAATACCACGACGAGCACATGAAGGTGTCCATGGTGTCGGTCTCGCGCCGAGCCTGGCCGCCGGTGGAATCGACCACGGAGACGAAGTCGGGATGGGACACGAGGGGACTGCGACCTTCGAACTCGACGTCCTCGGGCAGCACGACCGGAAGATGTCCGGTGGGGACGACTTCGAGCGTGCCGTCCTCGCGGTGGATGATGGGAATGGGAGAGCCCCAGTACCGCTGGCGGGAGATGAGCCAGTCGCGGAGTCGGTAGTTCACCGACTCCTCACCGACCTGATGGTCGACCAGCCAGTCGATGGCTGCAGCGATCGACGGGTTGGCCCGACCCTTGGCGTCGTTCACCGGGAGGCCGTCGAGCGGTCCGCTGTTGACCATGGTCCCGGGCCCGACATAGGCCTCGGGCATGTCGGTGCCCGAGAGGAGATCTCCATCGGCCGGATCGATGACCGGAGTGACCTCGAGTCCGAATCGACGGGCGAAGGCGAAGTCTCGTTCGTCGTGTGCCGGAACGGCCATGATGGCACCGGTGCCGTAGGAGATGAGCACGTAGTCGGCGATCCAGACGGGAATCTCGGCGCCATTGACCGGATTGATGGCGAATCCGCCGGTGAACACCCCGGTCTTGTCGTTCTCGTTCTCGAGGCGTTCGAGCTCGGTGCGGCGAGCAGCCTCCTCCCGGTAGGAGACCACTGCTACTCGCTGCTCGTCGGAGGTGAGCACATCGACCAACGGATGTTCGGGCGCGAGCACCATGAAGGTGGCTCCCCACAATGTGTCGGGCCGGGTGGTGAACACGGTGAGGTGTCGATCGGTCGGTTGGCCCGTCGCGTCGGCCACGGCGAAGTCGACTCGGGCACCTTCGGAACGGCCGATCCAGTTGGCCTGCATGGCCCGAATGGACTCGGGCCAGTCGATCGATGAGTGATCGAGCAGTTCGTCGGCGTAGGAGGTGATGGCGAAGAACCATTGTTCCATCAGCTTCTGGATGACCGGTTGGCCGGTGCGCTCATCGCGGCCGTCGATGACCTGCTCGTTGGCCAGCACGGTCTGGAGCGTGGGCGACCAGTTCACGACGGCCTCACCCCGATAGGCGATGTCGTGCTCGAACATCTGGGCGAAGAACCACTCGGTCCACTTGTAGTAGGACGGCTCGCACGAAATGGCCTCGCGTTCCCAGTCGAACATGGCACCCATCGACCGAAGCTGGCCGCGCATGCGGTCGATGTTGGCCCAGGTCCACACGGCCGGGTGGATGTTGCGCTGGACCGCAGCGTTCTCGGCCGGGAGGCCGAAGGCATCGAAGCCCATGGGGAACAGGACGTTGAATCCCTTCATCCGCATGTATCGGGCCCGGGCATCCGATGGTGTCATCGCGTACCAGTGCCCGATGTGGAGGTCTCCCGAGGGATACGGGAGCATGGTCAACGCGTAGTGCTTGGGCTTGTCCCAGTCGACGACGGAGCGGTAGATGCCCTCGTCCATCCAACGCTGCTGCTGTGTCGATTCGATCGTACGATGGTCGTAGCTCATCACCGATGCAGGCTAACGGAGCAGGGAAACGTTGAAGAGGAGCCATTCCGACAGCGATTCGGACAACCACGACTCGGACAACCACGACTCGGACAACCCCGACTCGGACAACCACGACTCGGACAACCACGCAGACCATCACCCCCATGGCCATACGCATGGGGCGGGACTCGCCCGCGCCGGTGAGCGTCATCGCGGTCGGCTGCTGTTGTCCTTCGGCATCATCGCCGGCTTCTTCGTGGTCGAGCTGGTTGCAGGGCTCATCTCGAACTCGTTGGCCTTGATCTCCGATGCGGGCCACATGTTCACCGACGTTCTGGGACTGGGTATGGCGTTGGCCGCTATTCAGCTCGCCACCCGCTTCGGCGTGGGTTCCGGTTCGTCCCGTCGTCCGCCGGCAGTCCACAGTCACACCTTCGGCCTCTACCGACTCGAGATACTGGCCGCGTTCGTCAATGCGCTCCTTCTCTTCGGTGTTGCGGTCTGGGTGCTGATCGAGGCGGCCCGTCGGTTGTTCGGGACACCCGAGGTGATGGGTGGGACCATGCTCGTCGTGGCGACCCTCGGTCTGGTGGCCAATCTGGTGGTGTTCGTTCTGCTGCGCGAGGGCGCGCAGGAGTCGCTGAACCTTCGAGCGGCCTATCTCGAGGTGGTGGCCGACGCGGTGGGGTCGATCGGTGTCATCGTGGCCGCGGTCTTGATGCAACTCTTCGGGTGGGCATGGGCCGACCCGGCCATGGCTGCGCTGATCGGGCTCTGGATCCTGCCCCGGACCTGGCAGCTCGGACGTCAGGCGGTTCGGGTCCTTCTCCAGGCGGCGCCGCCCCACATCGATGTGGCCGAGCTCGCGGCGAAGCTCGGTGGGATCGTGGGAGTGGTCGATGTACACGATCTGCACGTCTGGACGTTGACCTCGGACATGGAAGCAGCGTCCGCCCACCTCATGACCGCTGACGACGTCGACGCCCATTCGGTGCTCGACCAGGCGCGTGTCCTGCTGGCCGAGTCCTTCGGCATCGAGCATGGCACCTTCCAGGTCGAGCCGGCGTCGCATCAGGGTTGCTACGACCTGGCGTGGTGAGCACCCGCTGCGGGTGCCATGGCCAAGAGACAGGGCTAGGTTGAGAGGGACTCCCCTTGGAGATTCTCCCTGAAAGGAAACCGTGGCTTTCGAACTTCCACCCCTGCCTTATGCCAATGATGCATTGGCCCCCCACATCAGTGCCGAGACGATCGAGTATCACTACGGCAAGCACCACCAGGCCTATGTCAACAACCTGAACAACATGCTCGGTGACGGCGAACACGGTTCGCTCGAGGACGTCATCCTCGGCGCCTCGGGTGGCATGTTCAACAATGCTGCCCAGGTGTGGAACCACACGTTCTACTGGAACTGTCTCTCGCCGAACGGTGGCGGGGAACCCACGGGGGCCGTGGCCGAGGCCATCAATGGCGCCTTCGGGTCCTTCGCCGATTTCCGCACCCAGTTCGCCCAGGCGGCGGCCACGCAGTTCGGCTCCGGCTGGGCCTGGCTGGTCGACGATGGCAGCGGCCTCAAGATCATGCAGACGGCCAACGCCGACCTGCCGATGAAACACGATGCGAAGGCGTTGCTCACCATCGACGTGTGGGAGCACGCGTACTACATCGACTATCGCAACGCCCGGCCCAGCTACATCGACACCTTCATGGACAAGCTGGTGAACTGGGACCACGTCGCCGCCGGTCTCGCCGGCTGAGTCTCGGTCCAATGCCTGCTTCGGTCGGCCCATAGCGATCGGTCGGACTCTGTCCTGTCGAGCCCTCTCCCTGGCGGCCATCGGCGTCGGTGAGAGGGCTCGATTCTTTTCGGGTTGCCTCGAGCCTCAAATGTACGTATATTCGGTCATATGAGTACGGCAAGCCGGTTCCTCCCCTTCCTCCGGTGGCTGCCGTTGCTCGACCGTCCGACGGTGCATGCCGACGTCGCTGCCGGCATGACGACGGCCACGATGCTCGTCCCCCAGGCCATGGCCTACGCGCTGCTCGCCGGGCTGCCGCCCGAGGTCGGGCTGTACTCCTCGATCATTCCGCTGTTCGCCTACGCCGTCTTCGGCACGTCGCGACAACTGGCCGTGGGCCCGGCTGCCATCTCCTCGCTCCTGACCGCAGCCGGACTCGCCGGCCTGGTGGCCGAAGGATCGATCGACTATCTGCAGGCAGCTGCTCTGCTGGCAGTGATGGTTGGTGTCATCCGAGCCGCACTGGGTGTGGCGCGACTCGGCTTTCTGGTCGCCTATCTCGGCCACACCGTGCTGGTCGGATTCACCGCCGCCGCAGCCCTCATCATCGGCTTCTCGCAGGCCAAGCATGCGCTCGGCATCGAGCTGCCTCGGACCGATGGCTTCCTCGAAACCGTGAGCGAGGTGATTCGCCATGCCTCCGAGGCCAAGCCGGTCACCATGTTGCTGACCGCCTCGTGCATTCTCGGTCTCGTGGCGCTCAAGCGGGTGATGCCGAGGTTGCCGGCCGCGCTGGTGGTGGTCGTCGTCTCGATCGCCGCGGTCAAGCTGTTCGGACTGGAAGCCAGAGGGGTTCATGTCGTGGGTGAGATCCCTCGATCGCTTCCTCGGTTCGTCGTGCCGACCGTCGACGCTGGGCGCCTGGGCGATCTTGCCGGGACGGCCATCATCATCTCCATCGTCGGGTTCATGGAGTCGATTGCGGTGGCCAAGCTCTTCGCTCGCCGGAACAACTACGAGGTCGATGCCAACTCCGAGCTCATCGGGCTCGGCGCGGCCAATGTCGCCGCCGGATTCTTCGGCGGATATCCGGTCAACGGCGGATTGGGCCGCACGGCCGTCAATGCCAGCGCCGGCGCCCGAACCCCGTTGGCGTCGATCGTGACCGGCACGCTGGTCCTGATCACCGTTGCCTTCCTCACGCCGCTGTTCTCGTCGCTGCCCAATGCCGCGCTTGCGGCGATCATCATCAAGGCGGTCATCGGTCTGATCGACGTGACCGAGATTCGGCGGATCGCCGTCGTCAAGCCGTCCGACCTCATCGGGCTCGGTGTTGCCTTCTTCGGTACCTTGTTGCTCGGTGTGGAGCTTGGCATCGCCACCGGGGTGGCGTCGTCGCTTCTGGTCGTGGCCTGGCGACGACTCGTCGGTGACAAATCGGCGCCGCAGCCCGACGAGGGGGAGTCCGATGCGCACCTCGTGCCTCTGGCGGGCGTGCTGTCCTTCGTCAATGCCAGAACGATCAAGGACGAACTTGCGGCCCAGCGGGGCGCCTACGTCATCGTCGATCTGTCGGCGGTTTCCGACGTCGATGCAGTTGCCGCCGACTCGCTGGGCGAGGCCATCGCCGAGCTGCGCGCCCGAGGGATCGCTGTCCACTTCGCCGGAGCACGACCATCGGTGCTCGGGGTGCTCGATCGATCCCAACTGTTCCTGTCGCACCTTCCCTTCCCGACCACCTCTCATCCCACGATCCACGCTGCCCGGCTCTTCCTCGAACACGCAGGTGTCGAGGCCGGTGGATCTCAGCAAGAAAGGACTTCCCGATGAAGTTCACCCAGTACTACCTCGACTGTCTCTCCCATGCCTCCTACCTGATCGGTGACGAAACCACCGGTCGAGCTGTCGTCGTCGATCCTCGACGCGATGTCGATGAGTACCTGCGCGACGCTGCGGAAGCCGGCCTGACCATCGAATTGGTGCTCGAGACGCACTTCCACGCCGACTTCCTCTCCGGTCATCTCGAGCTGGCCGAGGCGACGGGTGCGGAGATCGGCTATTCGTCGGTGGCCGAGACCGAGTTCCCCATTCGCAAACTGGACGACGGTGAGCGCATCTCGCTCGGCGAGGTCCAGCTCGAGATCCGTCACACGCCGGGGCACACCCCCGAGTCGATCAGCATCGTGGTCTGGGAGCGGGCGGACGATGCCGAGCCCTACGGTGTGTTGACCGGCGACACGCTGTTCATCGGTGACGTCGGGCGCCCCGATCTCCTGGCGTCCATCGGCTTCTCGCGAGACGAGTTGGCCGATTCGCTCTACGACAGCCTGCACGACCAGTTGCTGACCCTGCCCGATGCGACTCGTGTCTATCCGGCCCACGGCGCCGGTTCGGCCTGCGGCAAGAACCTCTCGACCGACACCTGGTCGACCATCGGGGACCAGCGCGTCAACAACTACGCGCTGTTGGCTCCGGACAAGAAGACCTTCGTCGACCTGGTCACCGAGGGCCAGCCACCTGCGCCGGAGTACTTCGTGTACGACGCCGTGCTGAACCGAAAGGACCGGCCACTCCTGGACGAGACGAAGCCGCCTGAGTCGCTCGAGTTGGCCGAGTTCGACCGTCTCGTCGACGCCGGTGCAGTGATCATCGATGGTCGAGATCCCGAGGAGTTCGCTCAAGGGCACCTGGCGGGTTCGGTGAATGTCGGTCTGCAGGGTCGCTACGCCGAGTTCGCCGGGTCGGTGGTCGCCACCGACGCTGACATCGTGCTGGTCGTGAACGAAGGGTTCGAGACCGAGGCCAAGAACCGACTGGCGCGCATCGGGTTCGACCGCGTCGTCGGCGCACTGGCCAATCCTCTGGGAGCGATGGCGGATCATCCCGAGCGGGTTCGCCGCGCCTCGCGCTTGACGGTCCCGCAATTCGAGGATCGGCAGGCGGCCATCGAGGACCTCCAGCTGGTCGACATCCGAAATCCGGGAGAGATCGCCATCGGGTCGATCAGCGGGTCCAAGGCCATTCCGGTGGGTCAGCTTCCCTCCCGGCTGGATGAGCTCGATCCCAACGCACCAACCGTCGTGTACTGCGCAGGCGGCTACCGGTCCTCGGTTGCGGCCAGTCTGCTTCGCCAGCGTGGGTTCAGCGATGTGTCCGACATCCTGGGAGGCTACGGCGCGTGGCTCGAGCTGCGTCAGACCGTGTGACCGCCCCCCGCCGGCCTCGGACCATGGGTGCCAATGCCGTGCGAGCCAATGGAAACCGACGTCCAGCGGGCCCGTCGATGCGTCGGCGGGTCGTGCTGTCGACGCTCCTGCCACTCACCC
>JAHECQ010000204.1 GCA_024641625.1 Acidimicrobiales bacterium
TGTCGCGCCCGGAAGAACGCCTCCTCCTCGGTGTTGACGGCATCGTCGATCGCCCCGTTCGAGGTGTGCAGGTCGGCATGGCCGAGCTCTTCCTTCGACACGTCGCCGAGGGCCGCGTGCTTCACCAGTGCCGGGCCGGCGATCATCATCTGGGCGGTGTTCCGAACGATCACCGAATAGTGCGAGGTGGCGATACGCGCGGCGCCGATGCCGGCCACCGAACCCAGGGCCAACGACACCGAGGGTGCAACCCCCAGATGGTTCACGATGACCTCCCACCCCTTCATTTCCGGGATGTAGGTGCGTCCGGCCATCTCGATGGTCTTCACCGATCCGCCGCCGCCCATGCCGTCGACCAGTCGGATGTGCGGCAACGCCATCTCGAGGGCGATGCCTTCCGCCTTCAGACGTTTGCCCGGGATCGTGGCCTCGGCCGAACCGCCCCGCACGGTGAAGTCGTCACCCGAGACGATCGCCGGGCGACCGTCGATCTCGGCGGTGCCGAAGAGGAAGTTCGAGGGGGTGAACCCCACAAGGTTCCCGTCGTCATCGTAGGTGGCGACACCGGCGGTCTTGCCGATCTCGTGGAAGGTGCCCTTGTCGACGATGTGCTCGAGACGCTCGCGGATGGTGAGTTTGCCGAAGAAGTGCTGGCGTTCGACCTTTTCGGCCCCGCCCAATTGCTCGGCCAGTGCCTCACGGTGGCGCAGCTCTTCGATCTCGGGTTCCCAGGTCACGGCGACTCAGCTCCCGTTGGCCAGGTCGAGATCGACCTCGAGGCGTTCGCGCATGCGGCCCAGATGATCGATCATGGCGTCGACGCTGCGAGACCCGCTCTGGAACATGGCCGTGGCGTTGACCGCCAGCCACTCGAAGCCGAGGCCGGCAATCTCCGAAGCGCGGGCACTGACGGCGTCGAGATCACCGTAGAACTGCTTGCCCTTGGCATCGGTGGGGGGCGGCTGGAGCATCATCTGCATGCCGATCGTTTGCGGATCGCGGCCTGCGGCCTCGGCCCGGCGGCGGATCTCGGTCACGATCCTGGTCGCCGAGTCGTTGCTCATGCCCCCACCCATCCAACCGTCGGCCACGGTCGCCACGCGCCGGATGGCCGCCTCCCCGTTCCCCCCGATCCACAACGGCAGGTCGCGACCCTGCGGAGGCTTGGGTTCCATCGCCATCGCCTCGGTCGGATAGAAGTCGCCGTCGAAATCGATCCGGTCGTCTCCCCAGTAACGACGGAGCAACTCGATGGCCTCGTCCATGCGCTTGCCACGGTCGCCGAAATCCTGATGAAGGCCGTCGTATTCCGATTGTTGCCAGCCAACGCCGATCCCCAAACGCACTCGGCCATTGGACAACGTGTCGATGGTGCTCACCTGCTTGGCCACCAGAGCCGGCTGACGCTGCGGGAGCACCAACACCTCGGTCGAGAGCCCGATCGTGGTCGTCGTGGCCGCCAGATAGGCCATCAGGGTGAGCGCCTCGAGAATCGGCATCTGCGGCGGGTACATCGAATCGGGGCGAGTAGGCACCGAATACCCCATGATCACGTGGTCGAAGATGGCGATCTCGTCGTAGCCGAGGCCCTCGATCGCTTGACCCATGGCGATGACCTTGGCCGGACCCTCTCGGTAGGCCACGCTGGGGAACTCCACGGAAAGCTTGATTGGTTTCTGATTCATTGGTCCTGCACTACCTACTGCTCGAGGCGTCGGGCTGAGGGCTCAGCGGTCGGGGGGTCGATGATGACGAATGGGACGATGCGTCCGGAACGGTTCGGCCCACTGGGCCCACGGCGGCCCGACGGAGAACCCACCGTCGACCGCGATCTCCTGCCCGGTGATCCAGATGGATTCGTCGGAGGCCAGGAAGACGGCCATATTGGCGATGTCGACGGGTTCGCCGACGCGACCCAGTGGCTGGCCGCCATCGCCGCGCTTGCGCATCTTGTCGATCTGTTCCTCGGTGGCATCGGGGCGGCCGAACGCCAAGGGTGTGGCGATGAAACCCGGACAAATGGCGTTGCACCGCACCTGGGCATCGGCCAATTCGAGCGAGAACGTCTTGGTCATGGCGATCACTGCGGCCTTGGCCACCGAGTACAGATGCGGTGCGTACCCCGAACGCAGACCGGCAACGGACGCGGTGTTGATGATGCTTCCGCTCTGTTGGCCCATGAGGATCGGAGCTGCGTACTTCACCCCGAGGAACACCGATTTCAGCAGTACGTCGAACGTGAGGTCGTAGTCATCGACCGATGTGTCCGCCACCGGTCCGAGCGCCCCACCGAAGCCTGCATTGTTGAACAGCACATCGAGACGGCCGAACCGATCGACGGCCTCGGAGACCATGGCGGCGACATCGCCCTCCTTGGAGACGTCGGTTCGCAGGTAGCCCACCCGATCCGGCAGGCCGATGTCGGCCATCAACGCGTCGGCCTTGTCCTCGTCGAGGTCGGCAACCAGCACGCTGGCCCCCTCGTCGACGAATCGTCGTACCGTCGCCGCGCCGATGCCCGAGGCACCACCGGTGATGATCGCCACCCGGCCGGAGAGTCGATCAGCCATAGCTGACACCAAGCCCGGCGCGCGCATCGTTCTGCACCCCGTAGTTGGGAATCGGATATCGCAGGCCGTTGCGTGACAGCGCTTCGAGCCCGGCGATGGCCTTGGGCAGGAACTCCGGCGGCGTGGCCATGAGCAACTCGTCGTCCTGCACGCCGCCGTAACGGCGCTCGGCGAAGCACGGGATGGACACGCTCGGCTCGCGAAGCTTGAGGGCCCGTCCCCAGGAGTCGGCGCACGCCGATTCGCCCACGCAGCCCCATTCGAAATTCTTGTACCCGGACCACTGGAGGCCGTTGATCAGCAGGATCATCTGCGCCGGGGTCGCATAGATGAGGCAGATGTCCGGAGGATCGAGCCGGGCGGTTGCCAGCGGCGACACCGCCATGGCCTGGTACAGGCCGAACGGCACGGTGTGCATGGCCTCCTGGTGGGCCGCTGAGTCCTCGATGGTCTCGAACCACACTCCCTTCATGCGTGAGCCCGACAGCCAGTCGTCGTCACGGGGGTGCAGGCCGAGCACCGCACCACACTGCGCACCCACCAGGTCGTCGTTGGTGATCCCAACCGTCCAGTTGAGGCGGCTGGCCATGCCGACGATCTGGTCGGTGGTGTGGATGTCCTTCGGGCGACGAATCTTGGGGATGGCTTCCATCTCCTCGGCCGTGGAGAACATCTTCATGCCGATCGGTGTCGTGCGAAGACGGAGTAGCCGATTGAGGTCATCGACCAACGACGGCCAATCGATCGGCGTGTTCGGTCCGGTGAGACGGACGGCTTGCTCGGTCCCGGAGGTGTTCGTTGCATCGGTCACGGGACCGACCCTAATTCTCAACCGGCCTCACGTCGAAAGACCGAGCACCGAGCACCACAGGTCTCACCCCGAAGACGCCTCGTCGGGGAACATCGTGTCGAAGAAGGTGAGCAGGTCGGGGACCAGTGACGTCTTGCGCTTGAGGCCGACCTGGACCTCGCCCCCTTCCTGGTCGTACTGTCCCGGCTTCCAGAGACCGTCCTTGAACAGACGCTCGAACCGGACCTCCTGTGACATTTTCATGCGAACCGGACCCATCTTGGCCACCCATTCCGGCTTGCCGAACCCCTGGCCCTTGACCACCACGAGATCCCGGACGCCGATGCGGACGCACTCGGCGCGGAGCATGGCCACCTCGAGGAGTCGCTCGGCGACCGGGGGGATCGGGCCATAGCGGTCTTCCCACTCGGTCCTGATGTCGTTCACCTCGTCGAGACTGGAGACGCCGGCCAGCCGACGATAGGCCTCGAGACGCTGCCGCTCGTCGCCCACGTAGTCGGCCGGCAGGTTCGCGTCGACCGGCAGATCGAGCTTGATCTCCACGGGCTTGTCGACAGCGGTCCCGTTCAGCTCGGCCACCGCCTCGTTGACCATCTGGCAGTAGAGGTCGTAGCCGACGGCCGCAATGTGCCCCGACTGACCACTGCCGAGCAGGTTGCCCGCACCCCGGATCTCCAGATCGCGCATGGCGATTCGAAAGCCGGCGCCCAATTCGGTGGCCTCACCAATGGTCCGCAGTCGCTCGTAGGCCTCCTCGGAGAGGGCAGCGTCGGGACGGGTGAACAAGTAGGCGTAGGCCCGACTCCCCGACCGGCCGACCCGGCCGCGCAACTGGTGCAACTGACCGAGGCCGAGCAGTTCTGCTCGATCGACGACGAGGGTGTTGACCGTGGGCATGTCGATGCCCGACTCGATGATGGTGGTGCACACGAGCACATCGAACTGACCTTCCCAGAAATCGATCACCACCTTCTCCAGCGTGCCTTCATCCATTTGGCCATGGGCGACGGCCACGCGGGCCTCGGGCACCATGTTGCGGATGTCGGCGGCCACCTTCTCGATGCTCTGGACCCGATTGTGCACGAAGAACGCCTGGCCTTCACGCAGCAGTTCTCGGCGGATGGCTTCGGCCACTGCCCGCTCGTCGTAGTCGCCGACGTAGGTGAGGATGGGCTGGCGGTCCGCCGGAGGGGTGTTGAGCACCGAAAGGTCTCGGATGCCGGTGAGGCTCATCTCCAGGGTGCGGGGAATGGGGGTGGCCGTCAGCGTGAGCACATCGATGTCGGCCTTGAACTGTTTGATCGCCTCCTTGTGGCTCACCCCGAAACGCTGTTCCTCGTCGACGATCAGCAGACCCAGGTTGGCGAACTTCACGTCCTCGCTGAGCATGCGGTGGGTGCCGATGAGCACATCGACCTGACCGGCGCCGGTGGCCGCCACGACCTCGCGCGCTTGTGCGTTGGTGAGGAATCGGCTGAGCACCTCGACTCGAACCGGGTAGGGCGCATATCGATCGCTGAAGGTGGCGTAGTGCTGTTGGGCCAACAACGTGGTGGGCACCAGAATGGCGACTTGCCGACCGCTCTGGACGGCTTTGAAGGCTACCTGCACGGCCACTTCGGTCTTGCCGAAGCCGACGTCTCCCACGACCAGGCGGTCCATTGGGACCGGGCGCTCCATGTCCTGCTTGGCGGCATTGATGGCGTCGGCCTGATCCGGTGTGAGCTCGAAGGGGAACGAGCCGGCCAACTCATCCTGCCAAGGCGTGTCGGGCTGAGCGACGATACCTGGCGTCGCCAGTCGCTGCTGATAGAGGACCACGAGTTCCTGGGCGATCTCGGCGACCTCCGAGCGAACCTTCGCCTTCGCCTTGGCGAAGTCGGAACCACCGAGCCGGTGTAGCGACGGCGAATCGCCTCCCGTGTAGTGGCGGATCAGGTCGACCTGGTCCGACGGGACGTACAGCTTGTCGTCGCCCCGGTACTCGATCAGGAGATAGTCACGCTCGTGGCCACCGATGGCCCGCTTGACCATTCCGGCGAACCGCCCGACGCCGTGCTGATGGTGCACGACCAGGGAGCCGGGACTGAGGTCGTCGAAGAACCCTTCGCTCTGACGCTTGCGAGGTCGGGCTCGGCGGTGCGCTCGTCGCCGCCCGGTGAGTTCGCCCTCGGTGATGATGGCCAGGCCGACCGAGGGAAGGGAGAAGCCGCGTTCGAGCCCGGCCACCACCAGGTGCCCGCCGGGGGTGAACACCGGGGGCACGGAATCCTGGTGCCGGGTGGGATGGAGTCCCCATTCGGCCAGCAGATCGCCGGTGCGGTCGGCCGAGCCGATGCCGGCCGCAGTGACGATGAGCCGGGCCCCCGCGTTCATCACCTGCTGGAGGTGGGCGGCCAAGGGCTCGCCCGGCGGTTCCCACCCCGACGCAGCCAACACTGCGACATCGGGGCTCTCGGGAACGGCGGTGATGGTGACCACCGGCGCGTCGTTGTGAGCCAACAGGCGGTCGAAGGGTTGATGAAGGCGCGGCAGGGCGGCCTCGGCTGTCGCCGAACCCGGCGCGCCGGCGTCGCCGAGCGCACCCCAGGTCCGAGCCAGGCTGATGGCCAGATCTGCTTCCTCGGCCAGCAGGTCTGCTGCCCGATCGCGCATGCGGCGCGGCTCGATCAGCACCACCTGTGCATCGGCCCGCAGAAGGTCGGGCAGCACGCGCGTCTCCTCGGTGAGCCAAGGCAACCATGACTCCATGCCATCGAACAGCTGGCCGTCAGCCAGGCGCTCCCACTGTTCACGGCCCCACGGCTCGCTCGCGACGAGCTCCTCCGCCCGGGCCTTGACCGCGTCGGCGATCAGGAGTTCGCGACACGGGAAGATCTCGACCTCGGACACGTCGATGGTCGAACGCTGATCGGCGACGGTGAAGTGGGTGAGGCGATCGACCTCGTCGCCCCACAGGTCGATGCGGATCGGGCCATCGGCGGTTGCCGGATAGACATCGACGATCGAACCTCGCACGGCGATCTCGCCCCGGTGCTCGACTTGGGGCTCTCGTCGGTAGCCGAACGCCACCAGGTGCTCGACCAACTCCTCGGCGTCGAGCTGATCGCCTCGGCCGATGACGATCGGATCGACCAGTTCGACCTCGGGCCCGAGCTGCTGGATCAGGGCCCGGATCGGGGCCACGACCACCAGGGGACAGCGCTCGGGCTCCTGGAGATGCCAGATCGCCTGCATTCGGTGGCCCATGGCCTCCAGCGATGGGCTCACCCGCTCGAACGGGAGGGTCTCCCACGCAGGGAAACTCAGTACCTCGTCAGCGCCGAGGAACACCGAGAGGTCGGCCACGAGCCGTTCGGCTTCGCCCGTGGTGGGAACGGCCACGAGCGTCGGCCGCCGGCCCGACCGCTCGGCCAGAGCGGCGATGGCAATGGCCTGGGCCGGTTCGGGAGCCGCCAGCACCGTTGCGGCCCGGCCGATGACTCTCGTCAGCGCGGGATCATCGGCAACCAATCCAGGCAGCGTGCGAAAGCTCACCCGTCGAGGCTAATGGTTCGCCGGCCATTGGCCGCGATCGCCCACGGTCGAATCAGGCACGGTCGAATCAGGCACGGTCGAATCAGGCACGGTCGAATCAGGCACGGTCGAATCAGGCCGTCTCGGCCACCGCTTGGCGAACCGCTTCCATCTCGTCGACCACGTCGATCAGCTCGCTCTCGACCGAACCGAGCGAGCCGAGGTCGTTCCCGGTCACCG
>JAHECQ010000205.1 GCA_024641625.1 Acidimicrobiales bacterium
GTCCGCACTGGCTCAACATCATGTAGGCATCCCATTGGTCGTACCCGTAGTCGTCGACCATCCAGCGAATGAGGTCGCGGTAGGCGATGCGAGTGGCGTCCTCCAGCGGACGCGCCGAGCTGATGGCCATGATCAGCTCCTCGGTCTCGAGCCGAGGCCACTCGATGGTCCACCCCTTGATCAGATCGACCCGGATCGTTGTGACCGACCGATATTCGACCGCCGTGCCGCACACCTCGCCGTCGCCCTGACAGGCGTGAGCATCGCCGATGAACAACCGAGCCCCCGGAGATCGGACGGGAAGATAGGTGACCGAGCCCGGACCCATGTCCGGCAGGTCCATGTTGCCGCCGTGATTGTCGGGAGTGAGGGAGTTGATCGAGTCGATCGTCGGCGACGTGGACAATGTGCCGATGTGAGGCCGGTAGGGCAGCGTCACCCGTTCGCTCCAATAGACCGATTGATCATCGAGCTTCACGACCCGCACCAACTCCGGCAGCGAATCGTTGAGGGTGGCCGTGAGCGACGTCCCGGTGAGCGCACCGAACTGGGGAATCATCGCACACGCTCCCTGCGGATCATCGCCCCAGGGGGCCATCGACTCGATGTGAACGGCGATCGTGTCGCCGATCTCAGCGCCCTCGACCATGATCGGACCATTCTGTGGGTTCACGTACGGCATCGTCAGCCGGGCCGACGGAAGATCGGCTTCGGTCTGGACCGCACCACCGAAGGCGTCCATCGTGTCGACGATCACCCGATCGCCCGGAGCGATGTGCAGGACCGGTTCGGAATAGGGACCGATGGTGAAGTGGAACTCCCCCTGTATGTCCTCGGTGAGGTGATGGGTGGAACCGGATTTGCCACCGGCCACCCCTCGCTGGGTCATGATCGAGCCATTCAGCCATTCCATGGGCCCACAGTAGTGTGTGGCTGCTCGGACAGAGCACGCCCCACCTGCACAGAGGAGCATCGCCGTGAAGATTGCGTTACAGGCCAGTCCGTGGAACCGAGTCGACTTGTTCGAGGCCGCCGGCTTCGAGGTGACGCAGCGGGCAGTCAGGAGCGAGGACGAACTGATCGACCTCCTGCGGCCTGCCGATGGCGCCGAGGTGGGCATCATGCCCCTGACCACTCGGCGGGTGCTGGAGGCCTGCCCCAATCTCAAGGTCGTCAGCCGCATGGGTGTCGGGGTCGACTCCATCGACCTCGATGCGGCCACCCAATTGGGCATTCTGGTGTGCAACGTGCCCGGGGTGAACACCGCCGAGGTCGCCGACCATGCGATGGCCCTGCTGCTGAGCCACACCCGTCGGCTCCATGACGCCATCCCCACCACGCGAGGCGGGGCTTGGAGCGCCGACCGCTCGCTGACGGTCAGCTATCTGGAGTCGGTGCGTCGCATCGCCGGCCACACCGTGGGCATCCTCGGATTCGGCGACATCGGCAAGGCGTTCGCCACCCGGGTACGGGGCTTCGGCCCGGCCCGCATCCTGGCCTGCGACCCGTACGTTCGAGCAAGCGCCGCCGAGATCCACGGCGTCGAGCTCGTGTCGCTCGAAGACATGCTGTCGGAGTCCGATTTCGTCAGCGTCCACTGCAACGCAACCGACGAGACCCGCCATCTGATCAATGCCCGAACCCTGGCGCTCATGAAACCGACTGCCGTGCTCGTCAACACGGCTCGCGGCCCCATCATCGACGGCGTGGCCTTGGCCGATGCACTCGAGGCGGGGGTCATCGAGGCTGCAGCGCTCGACGTCACCGAGGTCGAACCAATCGACCCCGAGGACCGTCTCCTGTCCCTGTCGAACTGCATCGTCACCCCCCACCTGGCCGGATTCTCACCGACCTTCCTCGACGACTGTCCCCGGATGCAGGCCGAGAACATCGTTCACGCGCTCACCGGAACCGCCCCTCATGGATTGGCCAATCCCGAGGTCATCAAGACGATCGCCATCATGCGGGCCGGCCACCCCGGCCGTTGGGACGGCGTCCCCGACTTCTCGACAGCGCTCCGCCTCTAGCCAACTGGCATGCTGTCGGCCTTGTCCGATCCCTCGCAGCCTCCCGCAGGCCAACCGGGTCCGCTCGCGCCCTTGCGCGAGCGGGACTACAGGCGGTTCTTCATCGGCAGCCTCATCTCCAATCTGGGCACGTTCTGCCAATCGATCGCGCAGTCCCTCTACATCTTCGAGGAGACCCGTTCGACGTTTCTCGTCGGTGTGGTGAACTTCGCCCAGTTTGCGGCAGTCCCCGTCCTCGCTCCGCTGGCCGGCACCGTCGCCGATCGCATCGATCGCCGCCGGGTGCTGATCATCGCCCAATCCGCCGCCTTCCTGGCCAGCGGGGTGCTCGCCCTGCTGGCGCTGGCCGGCCTCCTCTCGCCCATGGTGGTGATCGCGGCCGCGACCGCCATCGGTATCACCTCGGCCTTTGCTTTTCCGGTGGGTCGTGCCTTCGCCCCCGCCCTGGTCACCGACGTCAACCTCGGACGGGCGGTCAACCTCGATTCGGTGTCGGTGAACATGGCCCGCGCCACCGGCCCGGTGATCGGAGCGCTGATTGTCGACCATCTCGGCGTCAGCTGGGCGTTCACCATCAACGCACTGTCGTTCCTCGTCCTGGTCGGCGCACTCTTGTCGATTCGCCCCCGATTCCAGGCCACCCCGCCCAATCGATCACGCTTTCGCGATGGTCTCGGTGTCCTTCGCGAGCGGCCGCTCGTTGCTGCGTTGCTGTTCGTCATCGCCGCCTGTGCCATCGGTGCCGACCCACCGGTCACCCTCGGACCCGAACTCGCCCACCGATTCGGGGGTGGTGACACCCTGGCCGGCGTGATCCTCGGCGCATTCGGCGCCGGCGGCGTGACCGGTGCCTTCGTTGCCGGGGCGGAATCGATGCGGCACCATCGCAAGGTCGCCCGCCTGTTGGCCGTGCTGGTGTCGGGGCTCGCCCTCTTCGCTCTGGCTCGCGTGCTGCCCCTGGTGCTCGTCGGCTCGTTCCTGGCCGGTTTCGGCTATCTGACCGCCCAAACCCGAACCTCCACGCTCCTGGTACGCAGCATCGCCGACCATGAGCGCGGTCGAATCATGGCGCTCTGGTCGATCGCCTTCATCGGGACGCGCCCGATCGCCAGCCTCATCGATGGTCTCATCGCCGACCTCGTGAGTCTTCGGGTGGCTGCGTTGACCATGGCGGTCCCCGCGGCCATTGCCATCGCGGTGTCGCTGCGGTTCGATCGACAACGCCTGGCATCGGTGTGAGGCAGGGCGGTGGTGGAGCTGCTGCTATCGATCAGTCGTCGTAGCGAAAACCCACCTTCATGGTGACCTGATAGTGCTGCACGGTCCCATCGTCGGTCCCGAGATGACCCCGAATGTTGGTCACCTCGAACCAATCGAGGTTGCGCAGGGATTCTGCCGCCTTCCTCAGACCGTTCTCGATCGCAGTGTCGATTCCCTCGGGCGAGGTTCCGACGATCTCCGTGATTGCATAGGTCGCGTCAGCCATGGTGGCCTCCTTCATCGTGTCCCTCCAGCCTGACTGCGCATGCCGCGACGGAGCAGAGGACAAGGACTCTCATGACCATCCAGTCCGGTCCCCTCCTCCGATCTGCAGATTGCCCTCGTCGGCAGTCCGAATGCCGGGGGGACCAGCCTCTTCCCTGCCCTCAGGGGAAAGCGGGCCAAAACCGCCTGCACTAGCCTGCCGATGGACGTCACAAGCGGTGATGCGCCCCGGTGCCTCCACCGATCGGAGTTGATGGTGAATCCCAAGGTCGACGCCTACATCGAACGGTCGCAGAAGTGGCCGGGAGAGATGTCCGCCCTGCGCCCGATCCTGCTGGGCTGCGGGCTGACCGAGGAGATCAAGTGGGGTAAGCCCTGCTACAGCCATGAGGGCAGGAACATCGCCATCCTGCAGGAGATGAACGGTTTCCTGGCGCTCATGTTCTTCAAGGGTGCGTTGTTGCACGACCCACAACGCGTGCTCGAATCCCAGGGGCCCAATTCCCGAGCAGCCCGCCGCATCCGATTCGCCTCGATCGATGACGTGACCCGACTGACCGACACCATACACGCCTACGTCGCCGAAGCCATCGACGTCGAGGACACCGGCCTCGAGTTGGGGCCGGCGCCCGAGGTGGTGTTCGTCGCTGAGCTCCAGCAGCGCCTCGACCAGGATCCGGAGTTCAGGGCCGCATTCGAGGCGTTGACACCCGGTCGCCGGCGGGAGTACAACCTGCATTTCTCCGGGGCCAAGCAGGCCAAGACCCGCGAGGCACGGGTCGAGAAATGGGCGCCACAGATCCTCGCCGGCAAGGGCTTCCGCGACCGGTGATCCATGCCAAGATGGACCGCCCACCTCGAACAGCCGTCGCTGAGATCAACCCCGGCGGAAAGAAAGGCCATCATCATGCCCATCAACACCAGTGCGCTGGGAGCTACCAGCGAGCCCAGGCAACGCAGCTGGACCTCCACCGACGCGTTGCTCTACGCCCTCGGCGTCGGCGCAGGAATGGAGGACCCGACCGGGTTCGAGCTCCAGTTCACCACCGAGAACAGCCGGGGCATCGACCAGCGGGTGCTGCCCACCATGGGCGTCGTACTCCAAGCCTCGGGGTTGCCGCTCGGACAACTGGGCAAGGTGAACCTGGCCATGATGCTCCACGGCGAACAGGGCATCACCTTGCACCGTGAGATCCCGGTCGAGGGCACGCTCGAAAGCACCTCGACCATCACCGGTATCTGGGACAAGACCAAAGGTGCAGTGGTCGACACCGAGGCCACCACGGTCCTGGTCGGCAGTGGCGAACCGCTGTTCACCACTCGCGCCTCGCTGTTCTTCCGGGGTGAGGGCGGCTGGGGCGGCGACCGAGGCCCTTCCGTCGCCGTCGACATCCCCGACTCCACGCCAGACATCGAGATCGCCTACCGGACCCGCAGCGATCAGGCCCTGCTCTACCGGCTCAACGGCGACCGTAACCCCCTGCACTCCGACCCCCAGTTCGCCGCCGACGGAGGATTCCCGAAGCCCATCCTGCACGGCCTGTGCACCTACGGCTTCACCGGCCGGGCATTGTTGCACGGGCTCTGCGACAGCAACCCCAGCCAGTTCGGCTCGATGGACGCCCGCTTCACCTCCCCCGTCATGCCGGGCGAGACGCTGACCGTCCGCATGTGGCGCACCGACCAGGGTGCCTTGTTCCGCACCCACGGCTCCGACAACCGGGTCGTTCTCGACGCCGGCCGCTTCAGCGCGGCCTGATCGGCAACGCGATCGGGTCAGTCGGAGCTGTCGACCCAAGGACCGACACCGCTGATCCGATCGATCGTGACACGCACCACGGCACAGTTCGGTGAGTCTCGTATGGCCAGCGGATGGCGGCTGAGACCCGCGTATTTCATCGCGAGTCGGTCCATCAGATCGGCATCGGGGCCGGGCTCGACGACGGCTCTTCCTCGGATCACCAGGTGACGCTGAAAACCTCGTTCGTTGCGTTCGGTGTCCTCGATGGAAAGGATCACGTTGGCATTCAACGCGAGATTCCGCGCTTTCACGCTGTTGACGTCGGTGCCGAAGAGGATCTCGTCCCCCTGGGCGATCACCCAGACCACGGACACCTGCGGTGAGCCGTCCGGATTGCTGGTCCACACGTGGGCGACAGCATCGGATCCGAGCAATACCTCGGTCGGTGTTGAGATCGAAACCATCAGATCTTCCCCCTTGTTGTACGTCTCGTGCTTCTCGAAGTGCCTGATTTCCTGAGCGCTCCCCGGGCGCGTGAAAAGCCTCCCACGAATCCCGCAGTGAGGCCAGGGTCAAGTCGTCACCCCGCGGTCCGGCGTGGCGGCCCGAAGAGGAGTAGCGTGCGGAGCATGTAAGCACGAGCCGCAACAGGAGGTCATCGAATGTCCGACAACGACCAGCCAACCCGCCTGGACGCAGCGATGGAGCGAAGGGTCGAGCTCAAACAGGCCCTTTCCCAGGTGGAGATCGCCGTGTCATCGCCGGCGAGCAACCCCAACTGGCGCGACCACCTCGTCCACCGACTCGATCAACTCCGCGTGGCCCTCGACCAACACATCGAGGAAGTCGAAGGTGACGAGGGCTTGCTCGCCGGGCTGGTCGTCGACGCACCCAGGCTGGCCAATCAGATCGAGAAACTGCAACACGAGCACCCGATGCTCTCGGAACTGCTGGACGAGACCGTGGCTCATCTGAAGGAGGGCGTCGGCACCGACGAGATCCGTGACGAGGTCCTCCGTCTGTTGTTCGATCTCGTTCGCCACCGTCAACGCGGCGCCGATCTCGTGTACGAGGCCTACGGGGTGGACATCGGCGGCAGCTGACCGGGCCTGGCCGGTTGCTCAGGCAGGGTCGAAAACGTAGGGCTCTCGGGTGTTCTGGGCTTGTTCACAGAGCATGTTCCACTGACGGCCGCCGTAATACGCAAGACTTCCCGGTGCGGCGTCGCCGTGACCGTTGTAGTACGAGATGCAGTCGCGAAGCGGCGCCGAGGCGATGTCGACCTGAGCGCAGTGCTGTGCGTAGGCGTCCTCGAAGTCCTGCTGCACGTCGACGACCACGTGGCCTTCGTCGCGCATGACCGTGAGGAGCCAGGCGATGTAGTCCGAGTGGGTGGTGATGACGTCGGTGAAGTTGAAGCTGCCGCCGCCACCCTGAGGGCCGGACACGATGAAGAAGTTGGGGAAACCCCGGCTGTGGAGGCCGAGGAACGTCTTGGTCCCCTCGGTTTGCCACTTCTGGTTGAGGGTCTGACCGTCGCGTCCCTTCACCATGTCGAACGTTGCCGGAGCCATCCACTGGAATCCTGTGGCGTAGATCAACACATCGAGCGGATACTCGGTGCCGTCGTGCACGACCCCGCGTTCGTTGATTTCGCTCACACCGATCGGGGCGGTGTCCACGAGATGCACGTGTGGCTGGTTGAACGTCGGCAGGTACTCGTCGTGGAAGGTCGGGCGCTTGCAGGCATAGGGGTAGTAAGGCTTCAGGGCCTCAGCCGTCGCCGGATCCTCGACGATGGCATCGACCCGAGCTCGGATCTGCTCCATCGCGGCGAAGTTCTCGTCGAGCAGCCGCTGCGTCCACTCCTCGGGCGACAG
>JAHECQ010000206.1:0-782 GCA_024641625.1 Acidimicrobiales bacterium
CGGCTCGAGACCTCGGAGCTGATCATGGCCATCGGCTCGGCGCGTCCGCTGGAGGACGCCACTCGCATCGCCTACCGCGACCTCATTCGCTGGATGGTCGACGACTACGGGTACGACCAATGGGATGCCTACATGATGTTGAGCCAGTGCGGACGGGTTCATCTCGGCAACTTCGTCGACCCCAAATACACGGTGGGTGCCGGCATCAGCAAGTCCTATCTCGAGACAGGAGCATGACATGGACCTCGGCTTGACGGGCAAGCGTGTCATCGTCACCGGTGGCACGAAGGGCATCGGTCGAGCGATCGCCGAGACCTTCGCCGACGAGGGCGCCGATGTGGCCATTTGCGCCCGCAACGCGGCCGAAGTGGCCGACACGGTCGAGCAGTTGGCGGCCAGGGGAGTGCGAGCGACCGGCGGCGCGCTCGATGTCGGCGACGCCGGGATGCTCAAGGCCTGGATAGCGAATGTGGCCGCCGAGTTCGGTGGCCTCGATGCTGTGGTGGCCAACGTCAGCGCGTTGGCCATCGGGGCCGACGAGGAGAGCTGGAACCGGTCGTATGAGGTCGACATCCTGGGCGCAGTACGGCTGGTCGAGGCGGCCATGGACCACCTCGAACGCTCCGATGCGGGGTCGATCGTCACCATCTCCAGCGTCTCGGGCCGAGAGATCGACTTCGCTGCGGGCCCCTACGGGGCATTCAAGGCCGCGCTGATCCACTACACCCAAGGGCTGGCCTTCCAGCTGGCCGGCAAGGGGATTCGAGCCAACACCGTGAGCC
>JAHECQ010000206.1:792-7128 GCA_024641625.1 Acidimicrobiales bacterium
CCCGGTGGCGTCTGGAGTCAGATCGAGACCGGCGATCCGGAGTTGTTCTCCTCCGCCCTGGCGCTCAATCCCACCGGACGGATGGGGACGCCGCAGGAGATGGCCAACGCGGTCGTCTTCTTGTCGAGCCCGCGTGCGAGCTTCATCACCGGCACGAACCTGGTGGTCGACGGCGCCCTCACCCGAGGTGTCCAACTCTGAGGCGGACCCGACGCCACCGCTACACGATGCTGCTGCCTCCACAGACGTTGATGACCTGCCCGGTCACGTACGCGCCGGCGTCGCTGGCCAGGAACAACACCACGCCGGCCACCTCGTCGGGATCACCCAGTCGGCGCAAGGGCAGCGTGTTCTCGACGGCCTCCAGGCGCACGGGATCGGTCCAGAGTGCCTCGGCGAAGTCGGTCTTGATCAAGCCCGGGGCAATTGCGTTGACTCGGATCCCATACGGGCCGTTCTCGACGGCGAGGTTCCGAGCGAGCTGATGTTCGGCCACCTTCGAGATGGCGTACGCGCCGAGGTCGTGGGAACCCTTCAACCCGGCGATGCTGGCGATCAGCGTCACCGAACCGCCCTCACCCCGCTCGACCATCTGGGGCAGGACCAGTTGACACAGGGCGAAGGTGCCGCGCACGTTGGTGTCGAGGATCTTCTCGAACGCCGAGTCGGGCAGACCGGACATCGGGCCGTGGTACGGATTGACGCCCACGTTGGGCACCAGGTCGGTGATCTTGCCCCAACGTTCCATCACGGTGTCCACCAAATGTTGCCGATCCTCGGGGCGACCGGCGTGAGCCGGAATCGAAATGGCTTCGCCCCCATTGGCGGCCCACTGGGCGTTGATCTCCGCGGCCACCGCCTCGCAGGCGTCGGCGTTGCGGCTCGAAACCGTCACCTTGGCGCCGGCCTGAGCCATCCGGGCCGCAGTGGCCTTCCCGATGCCCTTGGTCGAGCCAGTGATGACGGCGACGCGGTCGCTCAGATCGAACATCGACATGTCAGGTGCTCCTGTCGTTCGCGACCGATTCGAGGGACTCGTCGGTATCGCTCCGGTTGATTGGGGGCGATGTTAACTCGGTGCGAAGGACTTGTACTCGGTCGGATCGTCGAGGGCCTCTTCGCTCTGGGTGTCCATCGGTTCCCAGTAGTTCAGTGCGGCATTGACATTGTCGATCCAGACGCTCTCGGGCAACTCGTAGAGGAACTCGACACCGTTCCCGTCGGGATCGGCGACGTACACGCTGTGGGTCATGCCGTGGTTGCCGCGTTGGCGGAACTCGATGCCCATCTCGCGCAGCACCTTGAGGCGTTCGAGGAAGTCCTCCCGGCTCGGGTAGCAGATGGCGAAGTGGTTGATGCCGAGCTTGTTCTCGATCATCTCCCATTCGAGGCTGGCGGGCGGAAAGACCGACGGGTCGGGAATCTGGACCAGCGCAATGTCATGGTGACGGTCATCGGCGCCTCGGTAGAAACGGAAGTCGATACCCCGTTGGCCGGTTGGGGTATCGGCCCCGATCTTGCCGCATTGTTCGAATCCGACCGCTTCGGTGTAGAAGCGATGGGATGCGTCGATGTCTCGCACCATGAGGGCGAGATGTTGAAGGGTGGGTCCATTGGGATTGGTCTGCGCCATGTCCGGTTACCTCGTCTCTTGCTGGGCGACCTGCCTGGTGATGACGGTATTGCGCGGACGTTCGGGGAGGCAGGGTCTTTGGACCCTTGGCAAACCGACCTCGAGTGCGCGGAGTGCGTGGGCCCTTGGATGGTCGAGTACGGGCTGCCGGTGCCGCTGCTCCGGTGTGCCGCCATCTGCGCTCCACCGATGGACTGGGCCGCATTGTCGGTTACTCGACCCGGCGACCGTGGGCCGGTAGCGTTCGTGGCATGGAGCCCGTGAAGTACGTCGACCTGCTCGATCAGCGCTATCAGAAGCAGGGATTCCCTCCCTACCAGTGGACGGTCAACGAGCCCTCCGACCTCACACCGTTGCCCAAGCCATTGCGTGAGGCCCGGGTCTCGATGTTGACCTCGGGCGGAGTCTCGCACTGCACCATGCCCACGTGGGATGCCCATGCACGCAACGATTTCCGACTCGACACGGTCGACCCGCAGGCGCCGGGGGTCGACTTCCAGGTCAGCGACAGCTACTACGACACCACCGACGCAGCGACCGACGTGAACACCGTGTTCCCGATCGATCGTCTCCGCGAACTCGAGGCAGACGGCACGATCGGTTCGATCGCTCCTCGGTTGTGGAGTGGGTTCATGGGCCGAATCTACAAGCGAAGCCACGTCACCGACGTTGCCGCCCCCGCCTTGGCTGCCGAGTTGCTGGCCGACGAGGTCGACCTCGTGTTGTTGGTGCCTGCTTGACCACTCGACCACCAGACAGTTGGTCTGGTTGCCCGAGTCCTCGAGAGCGCCGGCCTCACCACGGTGCTGGTGTCCACCGGTCGGGATCTCACCGAATTGGTGTGTCCACCTCGTTCCCAGTTCGTGAACTTCCCGATGGGGAATCCGTTCGGACCACCGAATGAACCCGACGTTCAACGGTCGGTGTTGCGCACCGCGCTCGAACGGGCCACCAGCGATCTGCCCGCCGGAACGATCGTGGACCTGGAGGACGAATGGCCGACCGACTTCACCCAGAAGGTCGCCAAGAGTCTGTTGGCCATGTGATGCGGCCGGTGGCGTCATGATGCAGCGGGACTGGTTGAACCGGCGAGTCGAGGAGGCGATCGAGCCCGAGTTGGAGATCGTCGATCCCCATCATCATCTCTGGGATTACGAGAACGCCTACGGCCACTATGACATCGACGATCTGCGTCTCGACACCGGCTCCGGGCACAACGTGGTACAGACCGTCTTCATCGATTGTGGTTCCAACTATCTGACCGATGGGCCCGAACACCTCCGACCGGTCGGCGAGACGCTGTTCGTGGCCGGGCGGGCCGAGGAGACCGAGCGCACCCCCGGGGCAACCATCTCGGCCATCGTCAGCCGAGCAGATCTCACCCTGGGTGCAGGAGTGCGGGAGGTGCTCGAAGCCCACATCGAGGCTGCGGGAGGTCGCTTTCGTGGGATCCGGCACTCGGGAGCGAACAGCGACGATCCGTCGATCCCCAGCTCCCGAGCGCAACCTCCGATGGATCTCTATCGTCAACCGGCGTTTCGCCAGGGCGCAGCGGTACTGGCCGACATGGGGCTGAGCTTCGAGGCCTGGCAATACCATTACCAACTCGATGAAGCGCTGGCGCTGGCGCAGGCGGTACCCCAGTTGAGGATCGTCGTGAACCACGTGGGTGGCCCCTTGGGGGTGGGCCGATTTGCCGGCAGGTTCGACGAGGTGCTGGCCGACACCCGAGCCGGGCTGGCCGCGCTCGCCGCCTGCGACAACACGGTGCTCAAGGTCGGCGGTATCGCCATGGCCCGGACCGGGGTCGATTGGCACACCCGAGCACTGCCGCCTACCTCTGATGACGTGCTCGACACCTGGGGCGAGCTGCTCGAGTTCTGTATCCAAACCTTCGGTCCGGACCGTTGCATGTTCGAATCGAATTTTCCGGTCGATGGGGAAACCTGCAGCTACTCGGTGCTGTGGAACGCCTTCAAGAAGGCATCGGCATCGTATTCGCCGTCGGAACGAGCGGACCTGTTCGCACTGACGGCGCGACGGACCTACCGAATCTGACTTGCCTGCGTTGTCGGCCGGCACCACGCCGGTCAGGTTCGAACGGCCGCGACGACCTCGATCGGCCGAGGTCTGGTGACCTGACGGAGGGCAATCACCAGGAAGAGACCGACCAGGTTCATGCCGCCCCCGGTGGCGAAGGCCAGGCGATAGCTGCCGGTCAGATCGTAGAGGTATCCGGCGATCGCCGGCCCGAACGCGGCGGCCGAACCCGACCCGGCGAAGATGGCCCCGACGATGGAACCGATGTGGGCCTGACCGAACTGGTCGCTGAAGATGGCCGGAAACATGGTTGTCGTCCCACCGTAGGAAAACCCGAACACCACCGCTGCCGGCAACAACAGCGCCAGGTTCGACGCCGTGGCGAAGACGGCGAACGCGCCGACCTGCAGCGCCAGGACCGCGGCCAACGAGGGCAGCCGGCCGACCCGATCGGAGATGATCCCGGTGCCGCTGCGTCCCAGGAGGCCGCCGACGCCGATGGCGCTGATCATCGTGGAAGCGGTCGCCTTGCCGATTCCGAGATCCTCGGCGAAGGGAACGAGATGGACGAGAGGCATGAACACGGCCATCCAGGTGAAGAAGAAGATGCCGCCGGCGACCCAGAACACGGGGGTTCGCATCGCCTCGGCCCGAGTGAACCCCCAGATCGGCTCGCTCGGTGTGTGAGTGACCGGACGCGGGTCGCCATCGACGTCCAGGCCCTTCTCGCTCGGATCGCGAACGATCAATCGAGACGCTCCGATGAGGATGAGCATGGCGGCAATGCCGAGCAGTGCGTAGGTCGTGCGCCAGCCGTACCGGTTGGTCATGATGCCGGCGAGCGGTGGGATCAGGAACCCACCGAAGCTGCCTCCGCTGGTGGCGATCCCCAGCGCCTTGCCCCGGTCGCGATCGAACCATCGGGCCACGGTGGCGCTGCAGGGGACAAAGGTGGCGCTCATCCCGATCGCCGCGATGATGCTGAGGGCGACGAAGAACTGCCATCGCTCGCGGGCGGCGCCGGCGAGCACGTAGCCACCCCCCATGAACAGGGCACCGAACACGATCACCCGACGGGGCCCTGATCGATCGGTGAGTGATCCGCTCAGACTGCTCAGCGCGCTGTAGACGAAGATGTAGGCCGAAATGGCGAGCGAGAGCTGGGTCCGACTCCAGCCGGTGTCGTCGATGATCTCGGGCAGGAAGACGCCGAAGCTGAACTGGATGCCATAGGCGACCGCCAGGATGACGAACGCAGCCCAGGTGACGACCCAGCCGTAGAAGAGACCCGGCTCGAGTCCGGCGCGGCGTCTCACCTACGACACGATTTCCACCGTGTGCTCACCGAGGCGGGGCGCACGGGCCGTGGCCCACCAGTCCATGTTGGTGCGGAAGGCCGCGCCGGGGATCGTGACCTCGGCCCCGGCGGAGAGTTCGGTCTGCTGCCAGAAGCCGACGGTGTCGAGATGCGGGTCGGTGAGCAGCGCCTCGATCGTGCTGACCGGGGTGACCGGTATGCCTCGTCGCTGGGCTTCGGTGAAGAACTCGAGGCGGGTCATGGTGGCGCAGAGCTCCTCGGTCCACCCGTCGACCAGTTCCATGGTCTCACCTCGCACGACCATGTCGTTGAACACGGGATCGGTCGCGGCCTCGTTGCCGGTCACCTCGTGCATCCAGTGGGCCATCGCCTCCCAGTGGCGCGGCATGAGGATGAGAATCGACACGTACCCATCGGCGCAGGGATAGAGCCCGAACGGACGCGACAGCGTTCGTCGGTTACCCGAACGGGTGCGATGCACCCGGTCGTCGAGGAAGACGGTGACCCCCGTCTCGGGCGAGGTGAGCAGTGCCGCATCGCTGATGGCGAGGTCGACCAGCTGACCCTTGCCGGTCATTCGTCGAACCCGGAGGGCGAGCAGGGTGCTGATCGCTGCGTTGAGGGCGGTGCCGTGCATGGCCAACTGGGCGGGCCCACCGGGCACCACCGGAGCCTGATCCTCGAATCCGGTGGTGTACAACACGCCCGAGGCGGCCCACGCCCCGAGGTTCGTGATCTTCCAGTCACGCTTGGGCCCCGTGCGACCGAACGGGGTGATCGACACCCAGATCACGCCGGGATTCTCGGCTGCAATCGCCTCGTGGCCGAGGCCCCGGCTGTCGAGGTCTTCGGGACCGCGGTCGTCGATGACAGCGTCGGCTTCGCGCAGGAGTCGACGCAACCGGTCGCGGCCCGCCGGGGTCTCGAGGTCGATGACCACGCTCTTGGCACCCATGGCCAGGTATGCCCACCAGAGGCTGGCCTCGTGCTCGGCGGCACCCTCGACGAATGGGGCGAGTCGTCGGATCGGGCTGCCGCCGGGCGGCTCGACCTTGATGACCTCGGCCCCCAGCGACGCCATGAGGCGAGTGCCATAGGCTCCGGCCAAGCCGCTGAGATCGATGATCTTGAGTCCCGTGAGTGGTCCGCTCATGCGAGGTCCCTCGTGTCCTCGGATTCCAGTGGGAACAGGATGTGGAGCCAGTTCTCGTAGGGGCGTTCCACCCGCAGATCAGGGGCATTCATGGTGAAGGCCACCCCGTCGTCGATCATCGACTGCACCTCCTCGGTGGTCATGCCGGCGATCTCGGTGAGTACCTCGATCGTGTGTTCGCCCGATGACGGC
>JAHECQ010000207.1 GCA_024641625.1 Acidimicrobiales bacterium
GTGAGGGGTCGCGTCACTACGAGGAGACCGTTCCGGCCTCACTGGCCGGCGAGCGCATCGACCGAGCGGTCTCGATGATCACCGATCTCAGTCGGAGCGAGGCGGTGACCCTCATCGGCGAGGGCGGAGTGTTGATCGATGGTCGCCGACCGACCAAGCCGTCCGAGCGGCTGGTCGAGGACGCGCGACTCTCGGTCCTCGTGCCATTTCGCTCGGTTGGTCTGATTCCCGACGCGTCGGTGGTGGTACCGATCGTTCACGTCGACGACGACGTCATCGTGGTCGACAAGCCGGCGGGTCTGGTCGTTCATCCGGGCGCGGGCAGCAACACGGGCACGATGGTTCAGGGACTGCTCGCTGCCTTCCCCGATCTGGAAGGCGTCGGTGGCGATCCGATGCGCCCCGGGGTCGTGCATCGGCTCGACAAGGGCACCAGTGGTCTGCTCGTCGTGGCTCGGACCGACGCTGCTCTGGAGCACTTGGCATTGCAGCTGCGAGAGCGAACGGTGCTTCGTCGCTATCACACGCTCGCCTGGGGACTGATGACCTCTTCCGAAGGCGTGGTCGATGCTCCCATCGCTCGCTCGCTGCGCGAACCGACCAAGCGGGCCGTGGTCGCCGGCGGCCGGCCCGCCCGCACGCACTATCGGGTGCTCGGGACCTTCGTCGAGCCTGGACTGACCGAGCTGGAATGCCGCCTCGAGACCGGCCGGACCCACCAGATCCGCGTGCATCTGGAGAGCATCGGTCACCCGGTCGTCGGAGATCGCCACTACGGTCGAGGTCGCGGGCTCCTGGGTCTCGACCGTCCTTTCCTGCATGCCGAGGTGCTGGGTTTCACCCACCCCACGTCAGGGGAGTGGCTCGAGTTTGCATCGGCACTGCCGCCGGATCTGGTCGCCGTTCGGGCAGGTCTCAGGTCCAGGAACCCCGTCGAATGACGCGATCGAGCGGTGGCCTCGGGCGCCGGGCCGACCGTCCTGGCTCGTCGGTCAGCGGATAGCCGACCGCAATCGTGGCAACCAAGCGTTGATCATCGGGTATGCCGAAGGTGTGTTTCACCGCCGACTCGTGGTCGAACGCCCCGAACAGGCACGCACCCAGCCCGCTGTCACGACACAGCAGCAGGAGATTCTGAGCGACGGCGCCGGCATCGACCCACCAATAGGGCACGGGCCATTCGCGATCGCCGAGGCCGGTTCGACGCTTGTCTGCTTCGCGATATCGCTCCGGGTAGGCCTCGGGGCGGACGCAGATGATGACCAGGGCCGGCGCGTCGAGCAGTTGTTGCCAGCGGAACGTCGTGGGCGATGCCAGCGTGGCCGACCAATAGGCCGCGACGGTCTCGGGGGTGTCGAGCACGAGGAAGGTGACAGCTGTCGTGTTGCCGGCCGCCGGGGCTCGTCGAGCCAGGTCGAGTAGCTCGTCGAGCAGACCGGGAGGTAACGGTGTCGACGCCATGGCTCGGACCATTCGCCGGGTGGAGATTGCGTTGCGTAGCTCCACGGACAGATCAGACGGGTTCGGTGGCTGCGGGGCCCGGCCAAGGCAGATCGCCTCTGGAGATGTCGGCGATGTCGGCCAGGGTGTAGCGCTCGAGGAGCCGTCGCATCTCGCCACCCACCTCGGACCAGATGGACAACAGGACGCATTGTCCCTCGTGGTCACAGGCGCCGTCGGTGTGTGGCTCGCCGAAGTCGCCGACGGTGATGGGGCCATCGACCGCCCGAATGATGGCGGCCAGGGTGATGTCGTGCGGATCCCGGGCCAGCACGTACCCACCGCCGACACCACGCTTGGAACGCACGAGCCCGGCACCCTTGAGGGCCAGCAGGATCTGCTCCAGGTATGGCTGAGGGAGTCCGGTGCGTTCGGCGATGTCTCGAACCGTCGTCGGGCCGGCATCGGGAACATGAAGCGCCAGAGAGAGGAGGGCCCGGCTGGCATAGTCACCACGAGTCGAAACTTTCACCAAGTGCCACCCTAGTCCGCTTCCGGCCTATCATCGCTGCGTGTCAGTGTCGCACACCATGCCGGTGGTACCCCGGTACACCGAGGACGCTCTCAACCGCGTCGTGCCGGACCTTCTCGAATCGACGGCAGGCCCGACCGTGTTGTTCGTGCTCGACGGGCTCGGGTGGGAACAATTGCTTGCTCGCTGGCACCTGGCCCCAACCCTTCGGTCGATGAACGGTGTCGCGATCACCACGGTGGCTCCGTCGACCACGGCCACCGCGCTCACGTCGCTCACCACCGGACTCGAACCAGCAGAACATGGCGTCATCGGCTACCGCATGGTGGTCGACGGCGAGGTGCTCAACACGCTGCGTTGGGGCACGGCCGAACAGCCCGATGCCCGCCGGACGATTCCGCCTGAGGTCGTTCAACCGTACGCCCCCTTCCTCGGGCGGTCGGTGGGCATGGTCAACAAGGCCGAGTTCCGGACCTCGGGATTCAGTCGGGCGCACCTTCGCGGCAGCGAGCTCACCGGGTATCGCACGCTCGGCACGTTGCTGCAAGAGGTGGTTCGGCTGGTCAAGGGGGGCGAGCGTTTCGTCTACACCTATTACGACGGGATCGACAAGGTCAGCCACGAATATGGCCTCGCCGACGAATACGACAGCGAACTGGCCATGTGCGACTGGTTGGTCGACCAGCTGCTCGATCGGCTGCCGAGCGGGACACAGGTGATCGTGACCGCTGATCATGGCCAGGTCGATTGCCGCGACGGCGAGGTGAAGATCGCCGCCGATGTCCTCGGACTGGCGTCCGGACTCTCCGGTGAGGGTCGATTCCGGTGGCTGCATGCCGGTGCTGCCGGCGTGGATGAGCTGTTGGCGGCGGCCGGCGAACACCATGGCCACCATGCCTGGGTGCGATCGATCGACCAGATCGCCGACGAAGGCTGGTTCGGCCGTTCGCTCTCGGCCGGCATCCGTCGCCGTCTGGGCGATGTTGCGCTGGTGCCGTTCGAACCCATCTCGTTCGCCGATCCCACCGATACCGGCCCATACGTGTTGGTGGGTCGCCACGGCTCGCTCACGTCGGCCGAGATGTACGTTCCGCGACTCTCGGCGACCGCGTGACCGTTCCGGCACCCATTCGTCCGTCTCGTCGCCCTTCCAGGGAGGTTTTCCGTGAGTCAGAATCCGATCGATGCCAATGCCGAGCTCATCAACCCGGAGGTGGTGGATGACGTGGACGACAGCGAGGAGATGCCGCCAGGCTCCATCTCGCAGCCGGCGAAGGTCATGCGCATCGGGTCGATGATTCGACAGCTGCTCGAGGAGGTTCGCACGACGAGCCTCGACGAGCGGGGCCGCCACCGCCTACGGGAGATCTACGACACCTCGATCGCCGAACTGGGCGAGGCCCTGTCGCCAGACCTGCGTGAGGAGCTGACGGCCCTGGCGATGCCCTTCGAGGAGGGGGTCCCGTCGGAGTCCGAATTGCGGGTGGCCCAGGCCCAGTTGGTCGGCTGGTTGGAGGGTCTGTTCCACGGGATCCAGGCAACCCTGTTCGCCCAACAGGTGGCGGCCAAGCAACAGCTCGAACAAATGAAGTCCCAAGCACTGCCGCCCGGTGCCGGGGGCGCGAGTGGCGTCTACCTGTGATGAGGTAGCTGCTTGCCCCGATGAGACGGTGCCGGGGGCGCGAGTGGCGTCTACCTGTGATGAGCAATCACTGCTGATGACGACGTCGGTTTGACGCCGAGGCCTCGTGACGTGAAAACTGTCACCGGCCCTCGTGCCCGATTGCGTGGTTCATCGCCCGCCTCCATCGGCCCGTGGGTGCTCGAAACTGGGACGCTCGAAACTGGGATGTAGGGGGCTCGCAATCGTGACGATCGAGGTCATCACCAAGGACTGTTCGGCTCTCACCGACGCGGAGCTGAGTGAGATGGCCGATCTCAGCGCGGCCAGCATCGATTGGGGGGTCGGCGTGCTCTCCAAGCAGGTCGATGAATGGGTCCTGGTCAGTCAGGCCTTCGAGAGGGGCCAGCTTCGCGGTTTCGTCTTCTCCACCCTCGAGCGGATCGGCGGCACGCCCGCATTGATCCTCGGGGTGGCCTGCGTGGGCCGCACCCGGTCCCGGACCACCACGTTGCGTGGCCTCATGCACGATCAGTTCCACAAGGCCCGGATGGCGTTTCCCGACGAAGACGTCGTGGTTGCCAGTCGCATGCTCGACGTGGGCGCTCTGGATGCCTTCAAGGATCTCGAATCGATCCGTCCCTGGCCCGACCAGCGACCCAATGGGGAAGAACGTGCCTGGGGTCGTCGTCTGGCCAAACGTTTCGGCGCTGTCGACTTCGACGATCGTTCGATGCTCACCCGCACGAACTCCGAGCTGCTCACCTTCGATCACGAGTCGTTGAAGCCCCAGCAGCTCACCGAGCTGTTCACTGAGTGTGATGCTCGCACCGGCCGACACCTGATCGTCTTCGGCTGGGCCATGGCCGAGTTCCTCGATCAGTATCAGCAGCCTGCCGGCTGAAAGCGGCCTGATCGGCCCGAACAGGGCCTGAACTAGCTGGTCAGCGGTCGATTGGTGCCAAAGGGTTGGCGAGGTGGCTCACTTCGCCTACATTCCGCCCTGGAGTTGTGGGCATCGCTGTGCGTGGCGCCCATTGTTTTTTTGCGCCATTTTCCCTCCAGGCAAGGGGCGAGCATGCCGATGGTTCTCACATGACCCCGCTTACCCCGGTTTCATCCGTTGCGCGTCATCACTCTGTTGGAGGTCGGTGGCGGTCAGGTCGGACGCCACACAAGGTGGCCCGTCTGATGTCCGTTGTGGCGATCGCCGTCGGCGTGCTCGTGTCCTCGACGGTGCTCGGTTCGTCGCCGGTGTCGGCTTCGTCGACCGAGGATGTCCTCGAGGTCCAGCTCCTGCAGCAGATGAACGCCGAGCGTGCCGCTCGGGGCGTCGCGCCCCTGGCGACCGATGGCGGTCTGGCCAACGCCTCGCAGTCCTGGTCGAACAGGATGTCGTCGATGCAGGTGCTCCAGCATTCGAGCGATGGGCGGGCCGAGATCATCGCCAGGGGATGGTGGACCGGTCAGATCACCGAGGCGTGGATGCGTTCCGCCGGCCATCGGAACCTGATCGTCGACCCCAATCTCACGGTTGCCGGTGTGGCGGTCACCTGCGACGGCCGGGGCCAGATGTGGGCAACCGTGCAGTTCTACCAGGCCAACACCTCCATCGGGACGCTCAGCTCGACCGCCTCCTCGCCGGTGGCCACCTCATCGGCTGCAGGCAGCGGTTGTGGCGAGGGTGCCGCCATCGGCCAGGTCGGGCGTCTCTACGCCGCTTACTTCCGGCGTGCGAGCGATGAGGCAGGACTGGCCTACTGGGTCGGTCGAATGTCCGAGGGGGCTGCGTTGGCCGACGTCTCGACCTTCTTCGCCTCTTCGGCTGAGTTCAAGGCCACCTACGGACAGCTGGGCAACCGCGACTTCGTCCGACTCGTGTACCGCAACGTGATGAACCGTGAGCCCGACGCTGCCGGCTACCAGTACTGGGTGGGCCAATTGGACCGAGGTCTGCCCCGCGGCTCGCTGATGATCGGTTTCAGCGAGAGCGCCGAGTTCCGGGCTTCGTCCGGTATTCGCTGATCGATCACCGCTGCCGGCGAAGTTCCTCTCGTATCGGGTCTGGCCCGGCCGTCGAGCGTCTATCGTGGGGGCCAGCCGACTCAAATCACAGCGATGTCATTGCTGACCGGATGCTACCGACGACGTTGTTGGTCGACGACCGGTCAGGTGGCCAGCGGGTGATCGGGGTTGGGCTGCTTCTTGTTCGATCAGGTAACTCCGGCAAGGGGAGCGGTCGTGGGGTCGTCGTTCACCCATCTTCATGTGCACACCGAGTACTCGATGCTCGACGGGGCGTCGCGCCTCGATGATCTCGTGGCCAAGGCCGCGGCCGACGGTATGCCCGGACTGGGGATCACCGACCACGGCAACATGTACGGCGTGCTCGACTTCTACCGTGCGTGCCGCAGCAAGGGCATCAACCCCATCATCGGGTGCGAGCTCTACCAGGCCGAGGATTCACGGTTCGAGCGGCCGTCGAGGCGGGGCAAGATCGACGACTCCGGCGGCGATACCGATGGCGGCAAGAAGCTCTACTACCACCTGATCGCACTGGCCGAGAACAACGTCGGCTACAAGAATCTCATCCAGCTGGCCTCCCGGGCCTACATGGAGGGCTACTACTACAAGCCCCGTTGTGACTGGGAGGTGCTGGAGGCGCACTCCGAGGGTGTCATCGTCACCACCGGATGCCTTGGCGGCCATGTGTTGCAGTCGCTCCTGCGGGGGGACGAGGCCGCAGCCCTCGAGAAGGCAGCGAGGCTCCAGGACATCTTCGGCCGGGACAACGTGTTCGTCGAGCTCCAGGACCATGGCATCCCCGAACAACGCCGGACGAACCCGCAGCTCCTCGAGATCGCCCGCAAGCTCAAGGCTCCGCTGCTGGTCACCAACGATTCGCACTACACCGATCGCGAACATCACGCAGCGCACGATGCGCTCCTGTGCGTACAGACCGGGTCGCTGATGAGCGACCCGAATCGTTTCAAGTTCCACGGCGACGAGCACTATCTCAAGAGTGCTGCGGAGATGCGTCACCAGTGGTCCGAGCTCCCGGAGGCGTGCGACAACTCGCTGTGGATCGCCGAGCGGTGCAACGTCGAGATCGAGTTCGGCAAGCCACAGCTGCCCGACTTCCCGATTCCCGAGGGCTTCCCCGGAGCCGACGACTACTTGCTCCACCTCACCATGGAGGGCGCCAAGCGTCGCTGGGGCGACCACCTGAACGACTCGATCGTCGAGCGCCTGGTCTACGAGCTCGATGTCATCAAGACGATGGGGTTCAGCTCCTACTTCCTCATCACGTGGGATCTCATCAAACACGCTCGCGACGCCGACATCCGTGTCGGCCCCGGTCGTGGTTCGGCCGCCGGTTGTGCCGTTGCCTATTGCCTGTGGATCACCGACCTCGATCCGATCAAGTACGACCTGCTGTTCGAACGCTTCCTCAACCCGTCACGCATCTCGATGCCCGACATCGACATGGAC
>JAHECQ010000208.1 GCA_024641625.1 Acidimicrobiales bacterium
TCCGGGCCGCCAGATCCAGGGGTGCAGCGCCCTTGTCGGCGATGAAGTCGGCCATCGAGGTGTCGTCCTCGTCACCCACCGGCGTGTCGAGCGACAGGGGGTCCTGATGGGAGATCCGGAGGATTTCCTGGACCCGCTCCTCGGTCATGTCGACCGCGGCCGCCAACTCCGCGATGCTCGGTTCGCGCTCGAGTTGCTGCTGCATGGCCCGTTGCACCCGGACCACGTGGTTGATCGACTCGACCATGTGCACCGGCACCCGAATGGTGCGGGACTGATCGGCGATCGCACGGGTGATGGCCTGCCGAATCCACCAGGTGGCATAGGTCGAGAACTTGAAGCCCTTGGAGTAGTCGAACTTCTGCACCGCCCGCATGAGTCCGAGGTTGCCTTCCTGGATCAGATCCAGAATCGGCACGCTTCGCCCCACGTACCGCTTGGCGATCGAGACAACCAGTCGAAGGTTCGCCGACGTGAGCTCGCCCTTTGCCCGATCTCCATCGGACACCGAACGACGCAGATCCCGGCGGGCCTGTTCGGACAGAGTGGCCCAACGGTCCGCCTGCAGGAGGGCGGCGATCTCATCAGCGGCGTGGGCCCCGACCTCGATCCGCTTGGCCAGCTCGACCTCTTCGTCGGCGCTCAGCAACGGAACGGCGCCTATCTCCTTCAGGTACATGCGAACCGGATCCGACGACGTGCTGGCCCGCGCCATGGCCGCCGCCGCCAGACGGCCGGCGTCCTCCCGACTGCGTCGGCGCCTCACGCCATCGACCACAGCCGGATCGAAATCGATCTGCACGTCGTCGTCGACGAAGGGGATCTGCTCTTCGTGGAGGAACGAGCGAACTGCAGCCAGAATGTCGGGGGTCAGCTCGACGCGACGCATGATCGCCACGACATCGTCTGGGGTGAGGGGGCGACCGGCGCGGGCACGCAACGACAGCCGGTCCTTGTGCTCGTCGGTGAAGGCCTCGATACCCACGATGGCCACCGGTTGGTCGCTCACGTCACTTCCTCCGGAACCTGCCTGAACCAACCTAGCAAGCCCTCGACGGCAGAACCCCGCTTGACCGGATCGGTCAGAGCCTCTCGCTGCTCCCGATACCAGGCGACCTCGTCATTGATCTGAGCGATGTCCGTCGGAAGAGCCGCCCCTCTGGCCCGATGGCGAGCGTCGTCCATCTGACCGTCGATGAATCGACGCCAGAGCAGACTGGCAGCATCGAGCGGATCGGTATCGGACTGCTCGACCGACAAACGTTGGAGGAGGTCGCCGACGTCGGGATCGGCCTGGCTGATCGCATCGTGTACGACCTCGTGGGTGGCGATGAGATGGAAGGCCTCGGCGCAGCGCTCGTCGGTGAACAGCTCCGGCACCAGCAGCGGCAACATCTGATCGCGATGACCAATGGCGATCCGCAGTGCTTCGTGGTCCGGCGTGTCGCGCCTACCGGGGGCCTGGCGGCTGGGCAGCAAGTCTCGGCGATCCCTGCCGCTCGAAGCAGGCTGGGGCCTGGGGCCCTGGGCCAGCTGCCGACGCAACAGCTCGGGCTCGATCCGGGTGAAGGCGGCGATCTCCAGCACGTACTGGTCGCGGACCAACGCATCGGGGTGCTCGGCCACCATCGCCAAGGCGGCCTCAGCGGTTCGGGCTCGGCCCTCGGCCGTGCCGAGATCGCCCGCAGACAAGGCCCGTTGGACACGGAAGCCCAGGAACGGACGGGCGCCGGCCACCGCCTGACGCAATCGTTCGGGATCAGTGCGAGCAAGATCACCCGGATCGACCCCATCGGGAAGATCGGCAACGGCCACGTCGAGCTTGTGTTTACGTTCCCATTCATAGAAGCGCGCCGCAGCATTCTGACCGGCGGCGTCAGCATCGAAGGAGAGCACGACCCGACGGGCGAACTTCGACAGGAGCTTCACATGTTCCTCGGTGAGCGCTGTGCCGCAAGTGGCCACTGCTCGTGGCACCCCCGCAGTGGCGTAACCGATCACGTCGGTGTAGCCCTCGCACACAATCACCTCGTCGACTTCGACGATCGAGGCCTTCGCCCAATTGAGTCCATAGAGCACCCTACTCTTCGAATACACCGCGGAGTCTGCCGAGTTCATGTACTTGCGAGCATCATCGGACCCCGGAAGCACGCGACCACCAAAACCCATGGCCCGATCCTGCGCGTCGAAGATCGGGAACAGCACCCGATTTCGGAAGAAGTCGTACTGCCGATGATGTCGGTTCAGATTCCCGAGACCGGAGTCGACCCAATCACGGTCCGACAAACGCAGATGCTTGGAGAGATTGTCCCATCCATCGGGCGCGTAGCCCAGCCGATAGCGCCGGACGACCTCGCCGTCGTAACCCCGTTGACGCAGATACCCGCGGGCAACGCCGGCGTCGGGGCTGGTCAGAAGCCGCTGATGGTAGAACTCGACCGCCTTGGCGGTGGCGTCGTGCAGTTGGGCGCGGCGCCGTCGGTCCTCGCCCTCGGACTGATCGGTGTAGTTGAGCTGGACGCCGAACTTGTTGGCCAGCCATTCGACGGCGCCGACGAAATCGAGTTGCTCCTTCTCGCGAACGAAGGAGATGACGTCGCCCTTGGCCCCACACCCGAAGCAGTAGTAGAGGCCTTCCTCTGCGTTGACCGAGAATGATCCACTCTTCTCGCTGTGGAACGGGCAGAGCCCCTGGAAACGGCGTCCCACCCGTTTGAGCTGGGTGTATTGCGTGATCACCTGAACGATGTCGCTGGTCTCCCTGACCCGCACGATGTCATCGTCGACGATCCCCACAGCTGAACTCTAGGAGACGACCGCCGGGTTCATCGTTGCGAGCCGCGAAGCACCGCCTGAGCCGCGGCGAGACGAGCGATCGGGACCCGATAGGGCGAGCATGACACGTAGTCGAGCCCGGCCCGATAGAAGAAGTCGATCGACGCCGGATCACCCCCGTGCTCGCCGCAGATGCCCAGCTTGATCGAGGGGTTGGTCGAGCGTCCGTCGATGACTGCCCGCTCCAGCAACGCTCCCACGCCGTGGGTGTCGATGGTCTCGAACGGATTGGCCTCGATGAGATCGAGGGCGATGTATTCGCGAATGATCCGACTCTCGACATCGTCCCGACTGAACCCGAAGGTCATCTGGGTCAGGTCGTTGGTACCGAAGCTGAAGAAGTCGGCCGCTTCGGCGATGTCGCCGGCACAGATGGCGGCGCGAGGCGTCTCGATCATGGTGCCGACGAGCACGTCCAGCGGCTTCGCCAGGCCGCGGTTTGCATCTTCTATCTCCGCGTCGATCCAGCGCCGAACCAACTCGAACTCCCGCCGTTCGACGATGAGCGGCACCATGATCTCGATTCGAGGCGATGCTCCGGCTTCTTGACGGGCGGCCGCAGCGTGCAACAAGGCACGAACCTGCATGTGATACAGCCCGTGACGGAGAATGCCCAGCCGCACCCCGCGGGTACCGAGCATCGGGTTGCGCTCCTGCCACGACCGTGTGACGGCCAGGAGCTCCTGGCCGGCCAGATCGAGCTCGCCCGTTGCGTGCGACACGACCATTTCCTCGAGATCGGGCAGAAATTCGTGGAGCGGCGGATCGAGCAGGCGGACCGTGACCGGCAGATCGTCCATGGCATCGAGCAACGCAACGAAGTCGGCGCGTTGGACATCCTCGAGCACGGCGAGCGCAGCCGCCTCCTCGTCCGGTGTCTGGGCCAGGATCATGCGGCGAATCTCGCCCAGGCGTTCACCCAGGAACTGATGTTCAGTCCGACACAACCCGATTCCCTCGGCGCCGAAGGCGCGGGCCACGAGCGCATCGGCCGCCGTGTCGGCGTTGGCCCGAACACCCAGATGCCCGGCGCGGATCTCGTCGGCCCATCCGAGCAGGGTTTCGAGGTCGACCTGTTCGCCGACAGCGTCCTTGCGTTCGACACCTTTGACAAGAGCGCCGAGGAACACCTCTCCGCTGGCACCGTCGATGCTGATGATGTCGCCCTGTCGCACGACGACCTTGCCCACCGAGAACTGCTCGTCACCGATCGTTATCGCCTCGGCACCGCACACTGCGGGCTTGCCCCACCCACGGGCAACCACGGCGGCATGGGATGCCAACCCCCCGCGGGTCGTGAGGATGCCCTCGGCGATGGCCATGCCGTGGACGTCCTCGGGGGAGGTCTCCGCCATGACGAGAATCACGTCTTCCCCGGCGTCGTAGGCGTCAACGGCAGCATCGGGCGAGAAGTAGGCAACACCGACCGCCGCGCCCGGGGATGCTCCCAGACCAGAGGTCAGGGCCGAACCACCGGCGTCGAACTGCCTGTGGAGCATGAGCTCGACGTCGGACGACGAGATCCGGGCAACCGCCTGGCTGTGGGTGAGAGTCCCGGCGGCCACCGCGGCGACGGCCTCTCGGATGGCGTCAGCACCCTTGGGACCAGCCGACTCCCCCACGTTGCGTTCGATGCTCACGTTGCTCGTCTCCCCGTGTCGTCCCGTCGAAGCATGTCCCGGCCCTCGATGCCGCAAAACCTAGTGGAGCTGCCGACGCGATCAGGTCAAACGTTCACCCAACCAGTCGACCAGCTCGGCGATCGGCAGCCGCACCTGCTCCATGGAGTCGCGGTCACGCACCGTGACCGCATGATCCTCGAGCGAGTCGAAGTCGAACGTCACGCAATACGGCGTACCGATCTCATCCTGGCGCCGGTACCGCTTGCCAATGGCCTGGGTCTCGTCGTAGTCGACCATCCAGCGAGCCGCCAGCATCTCGAACAGGTCGTGGCACGGGCCGACCAACTCGGCCTTCTTCGACAACGGGAGGACCGCCACCTTGTAGGGCGCGATGCGGTGATGCAGGCGCAACACGTGCCGGATGTCGTCGTTCACCAGCTCCTCGTCATAGGCAGCCATGAGGAACGCCATCATCGTCCGGGTGGCACCGGCGGCAGGTTCGATGACGTGAGGGACGTAGCGCTCGTTGTTCGCCTGGTCGTAATACTCGAGCTTCTCGCCCGAATGGGCAGCATGTTGGGTGAGGTCGTAGTCACCACGGTTGGCGATTCCTTCGAGTTCGTCCCAGCCCCAGGGGAAGAGGAACTCGACATCGCTGGTGTCCGACGAGTAGTGACTGAGCTCATCGGCGTCGTGCGCCCGCAACCGAAGCTTCTCGGGGGCGATGCCATGGTCGAGGTACCAGTTGAGGCGAGCATCGCACCAGTACTCGTACCAGCGCTGCGCCTCCGCCGGCGGCACGAAGAACTCGAGTTCCATCTGCTCGAATTCACGGGTACGGAACACGAAGTTGCCCGGGGTGATCTCGTTGCGGAAGCTCTTGCCGATCTGGGCGATCCCGAACGGCGGCTTCTTCCGCGAGGTGTAGAGCACGTTGGCAAAGTTGATGAACATCCCCTGCGCAGTCTCGGGGCGGAGATAGACCTCGTGGCCCGCTCCCTGAACCGGTCCGGCATGGGTCTGGAACATCAGGTTGAACTGGCGCGGCTCGGTGAACTGCCCCCGAGCATCACACGTCGGGCAGACCACCGGATCGTCGAGCTTGTCGAGTCGGTGGCGAGCTCCGCAATTGCGGCAGTCGACCAACGGATCGGAAAAGTTGGCAAGGTGGCCCGAGGCCTCCCAGACCGCTGGTGGGGAGAGGATCGCAGCGTCGAGCCCCACGACATCGGTGCGCATCTGCACCATCGAACGCCACCAGGCCTCTTTGACGTTGCGCAGCATCAGCACCCCGACGGGGCCGTAGTCGTAGGTGGAACGAAAGCCGCCATAGATCTCAGCCGATGGAAAGACGATGCCACGACGCTTCGACAAGTTGACGACCTTGTCGAAGAGGTCGCGGTCTGCGCCTGATGATTCGGCGGACAGGTTCGTGTCATCGGACTCGGCCATGGCGCCGAGGCTAACGTCCCGCACTGCCCGCCTGGCAGGGTGTCCACGAGAGAAGGCGTATTCTCGGTAACAATTGAGCCATGCTCGACCCAGCCATCATCCCGGCGCTGCATCGTCGTATTGCCGCCTTCGCCATCGACTTCGGTCTGGTCGGATTGCTCACCGGACTGGTCGCGCGGAGTCGCTTCCAACAGTTCCCCATCACCGAGCGCACGCCCGGCACCAACGAGCCGATCTGGTCCGCCGACCAGTTCGATGCGCTTTCGCGACTGTCCGAGGGATTCAATCGCAAATTCGAGCGGGGCGACACCCTGTTCGTGATCAATGCCACCGGTGTGATCGTGACGCTTCTGGTCGGACTGGTCCTCGCTGCCATCGTGTTCGTGGCCATCCCGGCCAACACCGGTTGGTCGCCGGGCAAGAAGCTCTTCGGACTCCGGGTGATCGACGCCGACGGTGCCACCGCTGCGGTACCGGCCTTCGTCGCTCGGACCATCGTCGGGGTCATCGACCTCTTGCCGGTGGTCATCCCGGGTCTGCTCGGCTTCGTACTGGTGGCGCGCAGTAACGATGGTCAGCGCCTGGGTGATCGAATCGCCGGCACGATCGTGGTCGACGCGAAGAAACCGGTGCGATACGTCGACCCTGCGGTCATGCAGCGTCGAGCGACGATGAACGCAGACGACCTCAATGCCGAGGAGGAGGACGACGACGAGTCCATGGTCGATCTGGGCGATCGGCTCGGCATCTCCGCCCCAGCCCCGGAGGAGACCGTCGATCGAACCGACAGCGGCGACCTCGCCGGCCTGCGGGCAGCAGAGCTGCTGGAGGACATTCGCAACGCTGCAGCTCCGACGATGGCTCCTTCCGAGCCCGGGCTGTCGCCCGAGAAACCCGCAGCGCAGGAACCGACGGTCGGGACCCCAACAGCCAACTCTCCAACCGTCGGGACAACCCTGGGTCACTCAGACGAGCAGCTCGCCGCAAGGACTGGATCAGCGGCCAAGCGCTACCCGAAGCCCGCCCATCGCTCCACCGAGGCCGCATCTCGGCCCGCAACCGCGGACTGGGAACCGCCGATTGCCGAGCAGGCACCGGTCTGGCACCCGCAGGAACAACCCGCCCAGGAACAACCCACCCAGGAACAACCCACTCAGGG
>JAHECQ010000209.1 GCA_024641625.1 Acidimicrobiales bacterium
GTTCCTTCTGCATCAAGGGATGCGTCACATGGGTTCATTGCATGCCGGTGACGGCAGTGACTCGTCGTTGTGCTCGGAGCCTTGCCCGGACCATCTGCAGGATGAAACTCGACTCGTGGATCGACTGTAGTTCTTCGTTGTCGACCAGCTCCAGCCTGGATCCTTCCAGGGCTGTTGTGTCGGGGCCGTCGTGGTCACCGCAGCGTGATACGGAGCTGGTTCGGGCGGGGTAGGCGCCGAGAGCGAGGGCGACTACCGCGCCTTGGGTGAGCGCGGCCGACCGCGCTCACCCGCTCGATGGGTCGAGCAGGCTCTCGGCCGTGATCGCGAACCTGGACCGTCCGGGGTCGTCGGGTCCGAACGGGCTGCCGCCCAGCGCGCCGACCAGCACCCGGGTGACCGGCGGTTCGTCTGTGGTGATTGCCAGGATGCGACCGTCGTCGGCCAAGACCCACTGGTAATCGGGCGACCAGAACGCGCTGTCCAGCCCGTAGGTGTAGGAGCCGGGGCCGCGTTCGTCGAGCAGCGTTCGTGAACGGCCCGAGGCATCGGTCAGGGTGATCGCGATGGTTCCGCTCTGGGGGTCGGACGTGAAACCGAGGCGATCGCCGCTCGGGCTGACGGTGGGCCGAGTGCCGAGGTTGGGCGCCGAAGGCACGCTGTCTGCGGGTACGTCGGTGACCGTGCCGGTGCGGACATCGACGATCTTCTGCCAGCCTGGGTCGAGGTCCGGCCCGGGGACGTCGGTCATCCGGAAGACGGTCACTTCGAGGCGCCCGTCGCTCAGCCAGACAAGCTGCGGTCCGAGGGGTTTGCCCAACGCCATCGCGTCGGTCACGTCGAAGGGCGGCGGGCAGAAGACCTCCCTCGACGGCGAACCGGCGGCCGCCACGATGCTCACGCAGTCCGAGTTCGGATCGACGTAGGCGACGGTTCCGCGCAATGTGGGGTCGGGTGAGGTGGCGAGCGATGGGAAATCCGGAACCGTCCGACCGAACTCGATGAACGAGGTCACAGCGAGGACGACGAGGACCACCACGACGGCAACCACGATGCCGACGCGGACGCGTCGCCTGGTCGAGCGTTGCGCCGAAGGGGAGACCGATGGCAGATGAGGCGGCGGCGTGGATGGGTCCGCAGTGGTGTCGGTCATGGCAGCCAGTTTCGCGCTACAGGACCGAGGGCCGAAGGGCCGTTGGTCCCATCGAACCACACGCCGGTTGACCGGTTCCACACCCGATCAGGCGTCTCGGTGGCGCCGGTAGTTCTCGAGGGCTACCCCAACCATGGGTCGTTGCTTCGCTCCGGTGTCGCGGACGAAGCTGTCGGGATCACGTTCGCCGAGGCGCCCGAGCGTGTACATGGCGTGCGCAGCTTGGGTATGGGCGGTGAACCCCTGCGTCTCCTCGGCGTGGTTCACCGCCATCTTCGTCATTCTGAGCTGGAACGGGTCGTTGACGGCGACGCGGCCAGCCCATTCCAGCGTCGCATCGCGCAGGCGCTCACGGGGAATGACCCGGTTGACGAGACCAAGTTCGTGGGCCTCGGTCGCATCGATGAAGCGGCTCTCGTACAGGAGTTCCTTCACCTTCCGGGGGTGGAGGTCCCATGGCATGGCGAAGTACTGGAAGTGGCTTCCGAGGAGCATGGCGTCATCGGCGGCGAAGATCACGTCCATGGCTGACGCGATCATCCAGCCGCCGAAGATGCAGTAGCCCTGCACGGCCGCCACCGTGGGCTTCGGCAGGTCACGCCACCGTTTGGTGTTGGCATAGAACTGATCGTACGTCCGTTCGTACCATCCGCGGATACCTCCCCGCCACGGTCGCTCCTGCTGATCGGCGAGCTCGTCGGGGGTGCCGAGATCGTGCCCGGCCGAGAAGTGATCGCCTGTTCCGAAGAGGCACACGACGTGCACCTCATGATCTTGGCCGGCTTGATGGAAGGCGTCGTCGAGCTGCTCGAGAAGTCTGCGGCTCTGGGCATTCCGGTACTCGGGACGATCGAGGGTGATGCGAGCCACCCGATCGACCACCTCGTACGTCACGTATTCGCCCGACGAGCTCGATCCCTGAGTCCCCATGGGGTGCTGTCATAGCACACGGTCGTTCCAGCTTGGCCGGCTCGACACCGAGCCGACCGAGGCGCTCACTGTCGGCGCGGTGGATGACCGCGAGAACACCGAGAGGGTCGGCAATGGCGAGCTGCCGCCGTGCGGCCATGGTGACCGTGAGGTGACCGAGGAACATAACGGGACGTTGACGTGCGTCTATGCTTCGACACCACTTGCCGAGGGATCAAGGAGATGGATGAAATGACACGGTTGCTGGCGATGGCGGTTGCACTGTTGGTTCTGGCTGCAGGGTGTGGTGGGAACTCTGACGAGGACGCCGCCGACGGCACCGATGGAGCGGCGCCGACCCAAACCGCAGGTGGTGGCAGTGACTCCGGGAGCTCGTCAACATCGACCTCGGACGCCGCTGACGGCGGCGCATCGTCTGAGGCTTCGGGACCTTCGACGGCGACGGTGACACTGGGCGATCAGACGTATCAGTTCTCGACCGAGGGGGCCAGAATTGCCCAATGCCAGACGGACCTGTTCGGCGTCTTCTCGGTTCAGTTGCCGATGATCGATGGAGGCGGCAGCATCAAGCTCCTCATCCTGCACGACGACACCGACCCATCGGTGGTCGAAGAGGTCAACGCAGTGTCCGTGGCTATCGGTGACCAGGACTGGCTCGCCGACGAGGCAAGCGAGCTGTTCGACATGTCCGACAAGCTGGAGGCGGGGATGAGTCAGGTCGATTCCGCCGAGATCGACGGGAGCACGGTCCGCGGCACTGCAACCTTCGTTCGCGAACTCAGCCTCTTCACCGGCGAGGTCGAGACTGCGACCGGCACGTTCGAAGCCACCTGCGGCGAGGAACGCATCTCTTAGCCGGAGTAGACGATTCGGGTCGAGGAGCCGCGATGTCTCGCCCGTGTGCGGCAGCCCACGGGCGCAAGATCCGGGTGGGTATGCCGGCCGCATGGTCGCCGGAGAGACGAACGATGTAGTCGTCGACACCATGCTCGACTTCACTCGCCACCTGCTCGACGCGCAGTAGGAGGATTGGTTCCCGTTCGTTGGGTAGCGCGTTTCAGCGGGTGGCCTGACAGCACACTGGCGATGGTCGCTCTCGGGGCCGCTGCGGCTGGGCTCGGCGGTGACAACGTGAGTACGATCATCGCATGGCAGTCATCACCGTCACACCGCTGGAAGGCAAGACGTTCGGGGCCACGGTCACCGGTGTCGATCTGCGCTCGCTCGACGACGCAGCGTTCGATCGGATCCGGGCCGCGTTCTTGGAGTACGGCCTGCTCGTCTTCCCGGGCCAGGACCTGGACGAGAAAGCGAGCGCCGACTTCGGTCGCCGCTTCGGGGAGCTGGAGTTCGGCGGCCAGGCGTTGGCCAATGTGCGCAAACTGAAGGATGGCACCTACAGCGAGGTGCTCGATGTCGACACCCAGCTGATGCGCACCAACCTCGGCAACGAGGGCTGGCACACCGATTCGACGTACAAGCCGATAGCCAGCAAGTGCGCCATGCTGTCGGCGGTGATCGTGCCGGACGAGGGCGGCGAGACCGAGTTCGCCGATTTGCGTGCCGCCTATGCCGAGCTCGACGAGGCGACCAGGGATCGCATCGCCGATCTCAGCGCCTACCATTCGACGAACTTCTCCCAGGCCAATGACCTCGGCGACTTCCCGGACTCCAATGTCGAAGGGGCCTATGGCACCGTCTACCACGGTGAGGCCTACCTGCGGCCGCTGGTGAAAGTGCATCCCGAGACCGGCATCCCCAACCTCTTCGTCGGCCGCCACGCCTTCGGCATCCCTGGTCTGCCGCGGGCGGAGAGCCGGGAACTGGTGAGGTCGCTGGTCGAGTTCGTTGTGTCCGACGAGCATCGGGTGTACCGCCAGGAGTGGCAGCCCGGAGACACCGTCATCTGGGACAACCGTTTCGTGCTCCACCGGGCCTGCGAGTACGACTACCGTAAGCCGCGCTATCTCATCGGCACCCGCGTCGCCGGTGACGCCTCGTCCGAACTCGCGTACCTGCCCGACGATCCCCGGGCCGAAGCCGGTCGTCAGGCTCTCGCTCAGGAACTCGAGATCCTCCGCATCGAGGCTCGCGATCGCCGATATGGCGCCACCACCGCCACTCGCTGACACCATCGGAACCGGCGTTGGGCCGTTCGGAGATGAATCCGACCTCCCCTAGCGGGCCGAACGTCCCTGACCGGCCGGTGTTCGATCAGGACGGCAGTCCATTGCGAGCATTTCGAAGCGGATCTCGACCAGGCGACGAACGAGCGCCTCCGACGGAACCCGATCCACCGGGAATCGCAAGGTGCCTTTTCCCCAGTCGTATCCCTCGAGCAATTCTGGCTCGACCTGGTCGATGACCGAGCCGGAGTGCGGAAAGTAGCTGCAGTGCCGTTTGGCGTGGGCGTAGCCTGCAATGGCCTTGCTGCCGAGCCTGAAGGCGGGGACCCCGTAGGAGATTGCCTCCTCGGCATCCGGAAGAATCGTCGCGAGCATCGCCCGAAGTTGGCGGAGGGTGCTGCGTTGGGGCTCGGGCGCAGCGTCGAGGTAGTCGTCGACCGTCACGGGCAGAGCGTAGTTGGTGACGATGGACCGTGACCCGGTGCGGAGGGTAACGGGCCATCGAGAAGCGATACTGAGGATGTGGAAGACCTCAGGGCGTTGTACCTCGAAGCTGCTTCGACCGCTCTGGAGCTGATCGCACTCCCGGTGGTGGGTGAGCGGTGGTCTTCGGCCTCGATCCTGAACGGCTATACCGTGGGCGGCTTGGCTGCACACTTGGGAAGGGCCCTGGTGACGGTCGACAGCTACCTCGAGGGAGGCCCGTCTCCCGACGATGCCGCAGTGGTGGACGCTCCCGGCTATTGCGCCGCGGTGCTGGGCGATCACAACCCTGTGAACAGCGAATTTCATGCCGCAGTTCGCCAGCGGGGCGAGTCTGTTGCGGAGTTGGGTCAGCAGGAAGTGGTCGAGAGCTTGCGTGCGGTCCTCGGTCGCCTGGAAGCGATGGCCGTGGACCTCGATCGGCACGTTGCCGTTCTGTCCGGAATCACCATGACACTCGGCGAGTACCTGAAGACGCGCTTGGTCGAGATCGTCGTGCATTGTCGGGACCTCACCGACAGCGTCGGCATCGATGCCGCACCCATGTCCGAGTCGTGCTGGGACGTCGCGGCGCGTGTCGTGGTCGATCTCGCGATTCTCCGGAGCGGTCCCGAGGCGGTGACGCTTGCTCTCGCCCGTGCGGACCGAATGCCGGGCGTCGCAGCCTTCTGACCGGTCCACCGCTGTCCCGCTGCCGGCAGCGCTGACGTCGAGGTCACAGTTCGCCGACATGATGGTCACCGGGATGGCCTCACGAAGCCGGGATCATTCGAGTCTCGCGTTGTCATCGACTCGCTTGATGATGAGTTCGTGCTGAAGTTCACCGTCGTGGCGGACTTCGACTGCAGGTCGTCTCAGGGTTCGCCGGGTTCGTTGGTGCGACATCGTGACTGGCCACGTTGTCATCGGGAGGTACATGCAGGGAAGTGAATGTCGGTTCATGCATGGATCATGGATGGGGTGTCCCCGGTCGGACCGGGTGTACGACCCGGTCCGACCCAGGCCATCGTCCCGACGCCCGGCGGGCTTCGACGGACTACGCTCGGACGATGACCACTGAGTTCGCCAGTGTCAGTGCCGAGATTGCCGAGCTCTCCAGGGGTTGGGGGCAGGATCGTATGGAACGCCAGGCCCGGCACCACCTCGAGCAGGCGGACTTCGAGGCGCTGGTACGAACCGGGTTCTTGGAACTCGCTGTTCCTCGCGATGCAGGCGGTTGCTGGGACGGACTCAGGGCTTGCGCGCGCCCGATGGCCGAGATCCTCCGAACGATGGCACACGGCGATCCCTCGGTGGCACTGGTTGCTTCCATGCATCCAACGGTGATCGCGTTCTGGCTACTGAACGACTACCCGGATGCAACGTGGCAGCAGCAACGTCAGGCCGTGTTCGCCACCGCGATGGCGGGCGAGCAGTGGGGCACCATAACCTCCGAGCCCGGGAGCGGTGGCGATATCGCCCGAACCCGCTCGGCCGCGGTACGAGCTCCGGATCTGACTGGATGCATTGCCGGCGATGCGTATCGGATCACCGGCGACAAGCATTTCGGGAGTGGATCCGGTGTTACTTCCTACATGATCACCACCGGGCTGCCTGCTCGAAGCGACGGCCCGGCGATCTTCGTTCTCGATGTCCGCGATCATCCATGGGACCGGGGCGAGGGCATGACCCTGACCGCAGCGTGGGATGGCATGGGGATGGCCGCGACACAGAGTCACGCGATGCGGTTGGTCGACATGCCGGCCACCAGGCTTTCCTGGAATGGCCCGCTCGGGGAAATCACGCAGAATGCAGGACCATTCAACGCTGTGATGTTCACGGCTGTCGTCCTGGGGGTTCTCGACGAGGCAATCCGGACTGCGCGCGCTCAGATCAACGACCGCGCCGGTGAACTGCGCGCATTCGAGCAGACTGAGTGGACGCGGGCCGACAGCGAACACTGGCTCGCGGTGCAGGCCTTCGAGGGAGCGCTGCGGGCACTCGAGACCGAGAACAGCGCCGTAGGTTTGCATGCTGCACTACGTGCCAAACAAACCGTTGCCGAACTGGCCGAGCAGGCATTGCTGCGACTTGGTCGCGTGCTCGGTGGAGGCACGTTCTCCCAACGATCCCCCTTCTCCCGGTGGTTCGAGGACGTGCGCGCGCTCGGGTTCCTTCGACCCCCTTGGGGTCTTGCGTTCGACGGTCTGTTCGCCACCTCACTCAGATCCGACTGACCCACGATCACAGATTGTTCAACGGCCTTCAGGTCAGCAACCAGCGCGCGCGCCCGGTTGCGTCGACCTCTGGCTCGCTGGGGGGCACCGACGCGTTCGTATCGGTGCCGGTTGGCGATGGTGACTGGTGAACTGGTGGACGGGGTGT